>CAYRBS010000005.1:13550-22648 GCA_964422335.1 uncultured Mariniphaga sp.
GACGAAGACGCACTGATTCCCAACGAACCCTATACACCAATGGTGGAATCCATCAGTCTGAACTATTCCGCTTCGGCCAGTATGAGCCCGGGTGTGGATGAAAACAGTTACCGGAACAACGAAGTGAAACTTTTTCATGAACATCCGTTTGGCCAGGCAGAAGAACACCCCTGGCTGAAAAGCCGGCTCGGGTTTTTCGAAGAAGATGAACATACTGCCTTCCTGTTGCCATTATATTCCAACGGGGGCGAGTTGTACATCGGGTTGGAAAATGCCAAAACCCTGCAGCAGGTTTCGTTGCTTGCAGAGGTTATCGAGGGCAGCGAAAATCCGGACCCCGGTTCGTTTGATGGCAACCCAAAAGCGGAATGGTACGTTTTGGTCCGGAACCAATGGATGCCGCTGAATTCGGATTATATGATTGCCAACAATACCGATAATTTCCTGAAATCGGGCATTGTAAAGTTTTCCATTCCCAAAGAGGCCAATACCGGAAACACGGTACTCGATTCCGGACTGGTATGGGTGAAGGCCAAAATTCATACAAATTACGATGCTGTTTGTAAGGCTGTTGCTATTCATGCACAGGCAGTTACAGCCCGGTTTGCCGACAATAATAATGAACTTTCGCACCTGGAAAAGGGGCTGGAGGCCGATAGTATTTCGAAGCTGGTACAGCGCGTTGCTTCCGTTAAAGGCATTGAACAACCTTATGCTTCTTTGGGCGGAAAACCAAGGGAATCCGATGCTGCCTATTATCGTCGTGTCAGTGAACGCCTGCGCCATAAAAACCGGGCCATCACCATTTGGGATTACGAAAACCTTATTTTGCAGCATTTCCCGAAAATTCACAAAGTGAAATGCCTGAACCATACCTCCGGAAGTTCATTCCTCTCTCCGGGCGATGTTTACCTCGTGGTTATCCCCGACATCGTAAACAACAATGTATTCGATATTTACCAGCCGCGGGTGAGCAAAGCATTGCTGAATGAAATCGGCGCGTTTGTAAACAGTCTCAACAGCCTGCATGTGAATGCCGTGGTGGCCAATCCCGATTACGAAGTAGTGACTGTGAAACTGAAAGTGAAATTCCGCAAAGGATACGATGAGAATTTCTACCTGAAAAAACTGAACGAAGACATTATCCGGTTGCTTTCCCCGTGGGCTTTCAGCGAATCGGCCAACATTAAGTTCGGTACCACACTCCACCGGAGTACCGTTATTCATTACATCGAAAAATTAAAATATGTTGATTATGTGGAAGATGTCAAATTAAAAAAAGGGGGTGATTCGTTGACGCGCGTCAGTCCCGACAGCCCAAAATCGATTCTTGTATCGGCCAGGCAACATAATGTGAAACTTGTTGACAGCAGTTGTCCGGTGCCTGCAGAAACCACTGAAAAAGAATAAAAATGCCAGACGTTAACAAACATATAACCTTGTCGAAAAGCGTAGCCACCGGCGACGATCTCGATTTTTCGTTCCTGCGGAAAAAAGGACTGGAATACATCGAACAAATTGCCAGCGACTTATGGACCGACTACAACAGTCACGATCCGGGGGTTACCATCCTGGAAATGCTCAGTTATGCAATTACCGATCTGGGCGCACGGATCGATATGCCGCTGGAAAACCTTCTTGCACCCGGTGACGAAGACGGTGAAAAATTGGGCGACCAGTTTTTCAAATCCACACAGATAATGCCTTCTCAACCCGTAACTGAACAAGATTACCGTAAACTGTTTATCGATATTGAGGGCGTTAAAAACTGCTGGTTGAAACCCTACCGGAAAAAAGTGCATGTTGACTGTAAAAATAATCAACTCTCCTACAATCCGGATGATTTTAAAGATACCCATAAAACTTTTAAAAAGGATTTTGAATTAAAAGGTTTGTATTCGATTCTGGTCGATTTTGACGATTTCAACCCTGAAAAATTTCCGGACGATGAGGCTGTTAACGCGGAAAAGGAACGGATTTTTGAAGAGATAAAAACCCGGTTTCATGCCCACCGCAATTTGTGTGAAGATCTGGTGGAAATATCGGAAGTGGAAACCCATCCGGTGGCCGTGTGTGCCAGCATTGAGGTAGTTCCAGAGGCCGATGAAGAACTGGTGCACGCAAAAGTTCTCCGGGCCATTGACCACTATTTTTCCCCTTCACTGAAATTTTATTCACTAAAACAGATGGTTGAAAAGGGCTATCCTTCTACTGAAATTTTTGAGGGTCCCCTGTTGGAAAACGGGTTTGTTGATCCCAAAGAATTGAACGCGGCCCGTTTGCGAACGGAGGTGCGTTTGTCGGATATCATGAACCTGATAATGGACATTGAGGAGGTGAAGGTCATAAAGGAAATTTCAATAAACGATTGCAATAAACCCGGCGAAGATGAAGAACCCTGGCTGATTTGTGTGGAAGAAGGTAAGAAGCCGGTGCGTTGTACCGATAGTGCTTACAGCTATTATAAAGGAGTGTTGCCGGTAAATGTGAACCAGGCCAGGGCAGAAACTTATCGGGCAGAAATGGAAAAAGCAGCGAAAGCGGAACAGGAACAGGCCCGTTACGATATGGAGCCGGAAATTCCCCGGGGCGGGTTTCTGGGCACCAGTGAAACTACCACCATTCAAAATGACTTTCCGGACACTTACGGCATTGGCCCCAACGGATTGCCGCCGCGGGTGGGAACCGCCCGGCAGGCACAGGCAAAACAGCTGAAAGGGTACTTGTTGTTTTTCGACCAGGTGCTTGCCACTTATTTTGCCCATTTGGGAAAAGTAAAAGATTTGCTTTCGGTGGATAATAAATTGAAACAAACCTATTTTACGCAGGCTGTAAAAGATGTCAAAGATTTTGAAGATTTGGTTACCGGCTATCCGGAAGACGATCCCGATGCCTTAACCCACTTGTTGTCGGACCTTGACGACCATGTGGAACGGAAAAACAAAATACTGGACCACCTGATTGGCCGTTTTGCCGAAAAATTCAACGATTACACTTTTTTGATGAAACAGCTCTATGGCAGTTTTGCCAGTCAGGCCATTCTTCATACCAAAGAAGCGTTTCTGAAAGATTACGATCAAATCAGCCGCCGGCGCGGAAGCGCATTTAATTATTTCCGGCAAACTCCGGAAAATTTATGGAACACCGGCAATGTTTCCGGCGTTCAAAAACGTATTGCCCGCCTGGTGGGCATCAAAAATTTCAACCGCAGGAATTTGGCGGGGTCCTTTGTGGAGATTTACGACCTGATTGATTCGGATGGCGAAAAGGTGTACCGCTGGAGGATTAGGAACAACGAGGATGAAATTATTTTGTCGGCCACTGAAAATTATTCCTCCCCCAGGCTGGCAGAAAAAGAGCTGGACCTGTCCATGGTTAAAATCATTGAAACTTCGGAGAAAACCGTTGAAAAGGTTTTTGAGGAAGAAGAGATCGGGGATGAAACCATTGTGGGAAACCTGCAGGTTCAGTTTTCTGAAACCGAAAAATATTCGTTTAACGTGATTAACCGCGAGGCAGATCCCGACGGTACCGACTGGGTGATTGCCCGGCAATATACTTATTACGAGTCGCCGGAGGAATTGAAAACAGAAATGCTCGAACTTATCCGTTTTATGAGGAACACATTCAGCGAGGAGGGTATGTTTTTGGTTGAACACATTTTGCTTCGTCCGGATGTGACAGCTGATTCCGTTCCACTTCATCAGTTTATGCCCATTTGCGACGACGATTGTGAGGGGTGCCATCCCGTTGATCCTTATTCTTATCGTGTCACCGTGGTTCTGCCCGGTTGGGCCTACCGGTTTGCCGATACCGACTTCCGGAATTTTCTGGAAGACCTGATAAGGAAAGAACTTCCGGCGCATGTGCTGGCAAGGATTTGCTGGGTTGGCCACCGGATTGGCCAGGTGCCGGGTGAAGAAAACGATATGTTGCAATTTGAAAATGCTTACCATGAATTCCTGAATGCAAAAACCGATTTGGAACAGGAACAGGATGAAGATAAATTAACTGAATTGATTGATAAATTAAATGAGCTCAATACAATTTACCCCCCGGGAAGATTGATTGATTGCGATGAGGAAGAGGAAGAATTAAAAGGCAGGATAATACTTGGCCGCACCAACATTGGAAACTTTTAATATGAAAAGAAATGGCAGCAAAATTGACTGAAATTACAACGCAGTACCATACATTTGTGGATGACCAGGTGTTGACAAAAGACCAGTTAAACGGTTTCATCAGCTATTTTGAAGATCAGGACCGGTTGTCCCGTGTTTTTCTGCAAGGGGTGGGCATTGTTTGCGGGTTTAACCTGGAATACAGTGTTTCTGAACAAGGTACTACCATTACCCTTACCCAGGGGGTTGGCGTTACAACCGACGGAGATCTCGTTACTTTGCGTGAAAATATCCCGGGTTCAGGGCTGAAAAGCATTGAACCGGGGAAAGTGGAGTTTACCCATATCCGGAAGTTTGAGGATAAATTTGCCGATTACCCGTTTTTTCAACGGGAAAAAACATCCGGAAATAAAGTAACATCCACACCCATGGAAATGTGGGAAATCCTTCCCGCTGAAGCCGAAAATGCCGATCCGCTGGCCCCCGGGGACCTGGAAGAAAAATCGGTTTTGCTGTACCTGGAAGCTTATGCCAAAGACGGCGATTTGTGCACTACTACCGATTGCGATAATCAGGGGGTGGAGCAGGTGGCCCGGTTGCGGATATTATTGGTTTCCGAAAAAGATGCCGACCATATTGCTAAAAACGACCCCATTTTTTCAAAACACGATGTGGCTTCCCGGTTTACCCAACTTCCCGATGTGGCCGTGCGCAGGGTGGTACTCGATGAGCTCAATACTTCCGGTTACGTAGAACTGAAACGGGCTTATCATACTGCCCTTACCAAAGACGGGGTGCTGAAGAACCTGGCAGAAGGCATGAATCAACTTTTTTCCGGATTTGGCAACCTGCTGCAACTTGAACCGCTCAAAAATGAATTTGAAAAATTCCCCGGAAACCTGAAGAAACTGGCCGGTTTTACTTCCTCCAATGTTCCGTTCGATTTTCAGTACCGCTACGATTGTGTGAAAGACCTTGCAGATACCTGGAACGAGCTGAAAGGCCTGCTGCTTTCGCTCAACAGCGAGTGTTTCCCTGATATTGGTGCGTTCCCGAAACATTTGTTGCTCGGAAACCTCGACGAACTAAACAACGACCTGAAAAATAACCGCCATCAGTATTATAAATCGCCTGCAGTTTCCAATGGAGTTGAAAAGATTAAACAGTGCCGGAGCCTGGTTGTCAGGATGTTCGAGATGGCAGGGAGCTACAGCGCTAAACCCGGAGAGATAAAAATTACCCCTTCCGGTAAACTCCCACAGCTGAGTTACCGCTCCATTCCGTTTTATTACCAGGTAAAGGATCGGTTGCTCAGGGTTTGGGATTTTTTGAAAACCGAAAAATTCAGTCACAAAAAAAATCTCAGCTACCATCGTGATAACCTGGCGGATACACCGTCTGTCCAGGAACCGCTGAATTTCAACACCGACCGTTTCGATTTTTTACGGATTGAAGGCCACCAGGGGCGAAACTACAAAACTGCCCTGGAAGAAATAACTGAACTGAAGGAAAAGCACGGACTGGCTTTCGATGTAAAAGCCCTGTCGTTAAATATCAACACGGAAAACCTGGATGTGGACGATTACGAATGTGAATTCGAAGACCTCAACGTGATGTTGCGCGCCTGGACTGCAGAGCAGGAGTGTGTACTGGCGGAAGTTTCTTCATTTTTTTCTGCTTTTAGCCTGGCCGACCCGGGCAAAAACATAAAGGAAGCCACAAAATTTACAGAAGCTACATTGAGTGAGGCGAATTTGTCTGTGGATGATTCCTTCCTCACCCGCAGTAAAGATACTTCTACCAAAACAACAGGTGATGTTTTCACCGGGGAAACGGCCGGCAAAACAACTTATTATGCATATAAAAGCACGGTTGTTCCCGATAACCTCATTGTTTCCGACGATGCACTGGGCGAAGTCATGAAAAAGTCAATCGAAGAAAATGAAGGTAAGTCGGTAAACGATGTAATTGTTAATTCAAAAGAACTTTTAACAGGCAAACTGTCATCGGAAGCGTGGGAAAGTAACCCTGAATTGAAAAAACTCGTCATCGACGATTCTGTTGAAATCCTGGCATGGTCTAACGAGCTGATACAGCAAATGCCTGCTGCATTGCGCGATTTCAGCGCGGTAAAACTCGAATCCTACAATTTAACCCTCGGGCAGCTCTGCAAACGTGTACAGCAGTTAAAAGCCGATTACCAGAAGGTGGAACTCGATCAAAACCTGAAAACCACCATCGCTGTTCTCATTAATCAATTGTCGGCTGTTTGCTGCTCGGGAAAAAAGCTGGAAGTATTGCACGAGGAGATTGACAATCGCAAAGAAAGTATTTTACTGCGACTGCAATTGTCAAAATTCGTGGAAAAACATCCCGGGCTGGAACACAAAGCAGGTGTGGAGCCGGGTGGCACTTTTGTGCTGGTTTTTCTTAATAAAATCGATAAAACCAAATTGGGGCAGGAGGTGCTTACCGGAAGCCTGAATATGAGTGAAGCAACAGCGCTTTCTTCTATCACAACCGGTAGCAGGATAAGTGAGTTGGAAAAATATGCCGAGGCGGTGAAAGCGGGAAAAATTGCGGGAACAGATATTTCGAAAGTTGAAAATTTATTAAATGAAGAGCGGTTGAAAATGGCAGCACGTGTTGTGGCCGTTAGAGATATCCCCAATAACACGGTAATTGCCGACTTTTCGCTTCCGTATATGTGTTGTTCCGATTGTGCCCCGGTGAATTTTATCATTCAAAAACCACCGGCCAGGCTGCTGCTTGAAAAAGATGAACTTTGCCTGGGCGATGAAAATGAAATCCGGTTTGAAGTGTCCCCTCAGGATGGTGACATCCAACCGGATCAGGAGGTTCCGGGAATGAAGATTGAAGATAAAAAGCTGATTTTCGATCCGGAGGTTTTTCCTGATGAATTGTTGGGTAAAACCATTCATTTTACCGTTAACCAGCAGGTTACCGAAGCTGAGCTGACGGTTTTTAAAGCTCCGGAAGTTGACTTCGAAGTACCTGAAAGTGCCCCAATCGGGCTGGAAATTACCTTTGAACCTTTTGGCGATATCGAGGGAGCTTCCTTCCTCTGGAATTTTGGCGACGGCAGTCCGGCTTCAACCGAAAAGAGCCCGTCTCACCGTTATACCGAGTTGCCGGAGAACGACGGAAACACAGTTGTGGTGACATTGGTAGTTACAGCACCCAACGGTGTTTGCTCCACCACGGTGGAACATGAAATAAAACTCTTTGAAATTATTATTGAAGCCGACTTGTCGCAAAGGGATTTTTGTGAAAACGATGAAACAGGCCATCCCTTTACGCTTACTGCCGGGGGTGCTGATGCAATTATTGAAGGCCCGGGCGTTGAACGTGATGATGACGGAAACTTTCTGTTTGTTCCGGCCAACGCCGGCGTGGGTGAACATCGGTTTACATTGAATGGCGAGCCATCCGGCATCATTGCCACCGTACATGAAGCCCCGGTTGCTGCTTTTGAGCCGGCTCAGGAGGGCAATCAGCTGATTTTGACCAACAACTCTACCGGCGCTGATTCGTTTGTCTGGATTGTAAACGAAGAAGAGATTGAAAAAGAGGATGCCTCGCCTCACGTTATTGAACTGTCACCCGATAATCCTGTCATGCGGTGGAGTTTGCAACTTACAGCCATTAGCGAACACTGTGGCAGCGTTAAATCAGAACCCGTTTCGTTTGAAACCCGGCTGGAAGAACCGGTTGACAAATGCCCGGAAGAAACCAAAGCTGCGATGTTACAGGATCTCGAATCCTTGCAGGAACTGAATCTTCCCGAATCCAACATTGTGGTTCCCATCTGGATGTCAACCAGTAAGTTATACGGAGGAACAGATGAGTTTAACGAAGGAGTGCTCAATGATGTCGAAAATTACCTCGCTGGTAAAAACAACGAAAAACTGCCGGAACTTTTCTTTGAATTGTTGCAGCAAACATCTGGAATGGTCATCGAAATGTCGGGTGATCGAGAGGGTGAAGAGTACAAGCGGTTGGTACAAATTTTCGCTTTACAATTGCAGTTGTTCTACAATGTGCTTGGTTGTCAGGATAATGAAGTAATTGAAGCAGCTGCTGATATGCTTGCAAGAATGTTTGATGAAATAATCTCTATTCTGAAAAATCTGCAGGAACACGAAATTACGCTACCTGAATCGTTGCGGAAATTTATGGAATCATGGGCCGAAAGAGTGGCCGGAAAAGGAATTTTGGAAGAGCACGTGAAAATAATTTTTGAAGGAAACCTGGTATAATTTGAATAAGTCAGCCCATATAATCGAGAAGGTGGTTGTGGAAGTAAATACCGGCAACCCGGAATTGGCCTATTCCATTAAGGATAATATCGGCGGATTCCTGGAGACTGAACTGTTTCCGCAGCTCGAAAAATTATTGGATGAATATGATCAGTCCGGGAGAGTGGTTCGTTTCAATTCGTTAAACTTGAATATTGCCGCTCCCCGGTCTGATAATTTTAATGGTATTGAATCGGAAATCTCCCGTCAACTGGCCCGGAAATTTAAATCGACCATCGGCATACCCGGGGGTGAAACAACATTGGAAATTGAAAAGGAAGCAGTTGAAAGTATCCCGGCAGAAAAAAACCGGGAAAACACCTTTTTGTTTTTTCTTGAAAACGGCTACCTGCCCTGGTTTGGTAAAGAAGCGTATATTGCCGAAACCACAGCGCCTTCAAATTGGCATAAGAGTCTGGAAAACAGTCGTTTTTTTGCGCGTTTAAAAAATGTATTACAAAAGAATAACGGGGCAATCAACCGTTTTACGCTTCAGTTTGACGATAAAACTGTATTGCCTTTTTTGTTGAAATTCAATCCCGGCTTTTCTGATTTGGAAAAAGATGCAGTGAAAATTGCCCGAAATTTAGCTCCTGTTCCCCGCTCTTTATTCCTGCAATTTTTGGTTTCCGGTTTTGTGGGAAATCTTTCGGAAGAT
>CAYRBS010000005.1:22748-26570 GCA_964422335.1 uncultured Mariniphaga sp.
GACCGGTGAAATTGCGGTTAAAAATGCAGGGGTAATTTTAGTACATCCGTTTTTGAAACAATTTTTCAAAACGATTAAAGTGACCGATAAGAATGGAAAATTAATGGAGGACAGACGTTATATCGCCGTTCAGGCATTGCATTTTCTAACTACCGGGGAGGAAGATTTTTTTGAAGGCAACCTGGTGTTTTGCAAGTTTTTGTGCGGGGTGCCACTTAAAATACCAGTACCGCGCGCTAGTTTGCTAACCAACTTTATGAAGGAAGAAGCCAGCCATCTGTTAACAGAAGCAATCAAACACTGGCCGGCACTTAAAAATACCTCGCCGGATGGATTACGTCAAATGTTTTTGCAGCGGGATGGAAAATTAATTAGCAAGGAACAAAACTTTAAACTGATTGTGGAACGGAAAACACAGGATATTCTGTTGGATAAGCTGGCGTGGAATATTTCGCTGGTTAAATTGCCTTGGTCGAATGAGTTATTGTACATTGAATGGTAATGTGTTATGAATACAAAAGTGAGCAGGGTTAGAAGGCGGACGAGAAGGGCGAAAAGAAATTCACCCTTTTTTACATCTCGCGGGAGCTCCGGTTTTTTGGGTTTGCAGGCAAAGTTGGCGGTCGGGAAGCCGGGCGATAAATACGAGGCGGAAGCCGATGCCGTTGCCGATAAAGTGGTGAGCCGGACCGAATCCCGTACCAACCCGTTTTTTGGCGCGTCAGATTCTTCACTTTTTGTTGGCCACGATGGATTGGTCCAGGAAAAACCGCTTGCCGGAGAGATAACTCCGCTGGTACAGAAACAGGAAGAGGAGGAAGAAGAAGTGCAGGCAAAACAGTTGGGAAATATTCAAATGCAGACGGAGGAAGAGGAAGAACCCGTTCAGGCTCTGGTAGAAGAAGAGGAGGAACCGGTGCAGGCCCAGGCGGAGGAAGAGGAAGAAGACATGGCGCAGATGCAGCCTGCTGAGGAAGAGGAAGAAATCCAGGCACAACAGGGACAGGCCGTGGAAGAACCCGAAGATGAAGCCTTCGTTGCCGGACAGGCAGAGGAAGAGGAGGAAGAAGTACAGGCCAGTCCGAACGGACAGACGGCCGTTAATCCATACACAGAAAGCACACTAAAAAACAACCCGGGAAGCGGAAGCAAATTGGATGCTGCTACCCGGAATGAAATGGAAAGCGGCTTTGGCGCCGATTTCAGCAATGTAAATATTCATACCGATTCCACAGCGGAACAGATGAGCAAAGAACTGGGCGCGCAGGCTTTTACCCACGGAAACGATATTTATTTCAACAAAGGAAAATACAATCCGCAATCGATAGAAGGCAAGCATCTTTTGGCGCATGAGTTGACGCATACGATTCAGCAAAAGGGAATGATACCCGCCAAATTGCAAATGACAATCGGCGACGGGCACGATTTGACAGCAGCACGTTTTTCGGGCAATGCCGATTTGGAAGCCGTTTTTGATGACGAGCAGGTCATACGGGTGGGCGATTCCGGCACAGCCGTTTCGTTGATGCAGCAAGCCCTGATTGATGCTGGTTTTCCGCTTCCGCAGTTTGGGGCGGATGGTATTTTCGGAAATGAAACCCGCGGGGCTTTGATGGATTTCCAGCGGTCATCGTCGTTATCGGCTGATGGAGTATTGGGTCCGAACACCATGTCGGCTTTAAATGCTTTATACACAGGCGGGGCTCCGGCCCTCCCGCCGCCGCCACTGGTTGTGCCACCAGCCACGGCGCCGCCTGTGGTTACATCGGAAACCATTAAAAGCGCTCCCGACGGAACTCCCGATACCCGCACTACTGTTGGGGTTGGAGAGCGTGTGCGGTTTACAGCCAACACTTCGGGCACGTGGACAGTTTCCGACGGCCACATCATCGGGCTGAATACCGGTTCCAACATTGTTTGGGAAGCGCCCCCCACAGCAACCGCACCCATTATTACGGTGACGACGCCGGGCGGAACGCGGGCTATTCCGATGATCGTGATAGCGCCCAATGCCTTGTCCATGACCGTGAACAGGAATGATGCTATTCCCGCCGGAACAGCCGGGGCCTGCATGATTACCGATGTGGTGGTGAACCCGTTGAATGTGAACTTCGGTCGCACCCAGTGGCTCGAGGTTCCCGGGCCGGCAACCAATGTTTCGGGCTACTTTAACCAGTTTGCCGCGGCAACCATTTTCCACCATCCAAACCCCGACTACCTGCCGTTTAACGATGATAACGCAGGATTGCGGGATCATGCCTCATGGCACGCCGTTCCCGCACCGTTCTCGTTTGGTACGTTCGAGTGGGTTATTCCCAACCGATACAAAATCGATGGTGAATCCGATGCGCAGGGAAGGATATTTACCAACACGGTGCAGGCCTTTTTTATGTTCCCGGGCGGAACAATGATGATTACCAAAGCGGGAGCTTCAGTTATCCGGTTTATTAACAATACAGTTTTTTAATGAAGAATGAAACGCTAAATATTGAACTGCTGGTGAGCTCCAGCGCCGTAAGATTAAGTGAAATAGCTGATTTTAAGGTAGGCCTGGGTTTAACAAATGAAAGCGACAACCCGGTTCATTTCGATGTGTCGAAAACGGAATTGTATGTAAATAATAAAAAAAGCATTGCCTGGGATTTGGCTGTGCAAAACGGAACCATTATTAACCTGGAAATTCAGCCCCGGAAAAGCAAAACCGTACAATGGCCGCTGGGAAATGCATTGTTTGAAAAAGCAGGGAAATACAAGCTCGAACTCCGGAAGGGAGACATTGTGAATACACAGCAGGTGACGATAGCGGAGTAAATTTAGTTTGACAGATAGTTTTGATGCATTTAGAAAAAGATACAAAAACGAATTCATATTTTCAATCTAAATAATGTTTAAGGCTGCAAAAGAAAATAAGGGGAATAAATCGAACAATACTTCGCTTTTTCAAAATAATGAAAAGGGGAAGGGATCTTTTTTTCAGCCAAAATTGAATGTGGGCACACCGGGCGACAAATACGAGGTGGAAGCCGATAAAGTAGCCGACCAGGTGGTTGAACAATCGAAACAAACAGACCAGTCCTTTTTTGCTCCTGCTGTTGCTTCGCCTGCAACTGTAAATTCCGGTCAACCGGCCCCTGTTCAGAACCAACCTGTTGCGGAAAACATTACACCTTTGTTGCAAAAGCAGGAAGAGGAAGAAGAAATGATGCAGATGCAATCTGTTGAGGAGGAGGAAGAGGTGGTTCAAAGTCAGTTGGACGAAGAAGAAGAAACCATTCAGCAACAGCCCGAAGAAGAAGAGGAGCCTCTGCAAATGCAGCCGGTTGAGGAGGAGGAAGAAGTGGTTCAAAGCCAGGCAACCGGGGAGGAGGAAATCGTTCAGCAGCAGCCGGAAAACGGGGAACAAGTTTTCCCTAATCCGGCAATCGGTATCATTCAAAAACAGGAAGTGGAGGAAGAAGAAGTCATGGAAGTTCAGCCCTCAGAGGATGAGAATCTCCGGCCTGTTTTGGCCGAAAAAGAAGGGCTTGTCCAGGCAAAAACAGACAATGCCCCTGTCGTTCCTTCCGGTTTTGAATCCGGCTTAAACGGAACCAAGGGAAGTGGTTCTCCGCTGCCTTCCGGTGTAAAAGGCCAGATGGAATCGGGTTTTGGTACCGATTTCAGCAACGTGCGCATTCACACCGATTCCGGCGCCGCTCAAATGAGTAGTCAAATCGGAGCACAGGCTTTTACCCACGGCAGCGACATTTATTTCAACGAAGGGAAGTTTAACCCGGCTTCCCAATCGGGACAACACCTCATTGCCCACGAACTGACCCACAC
>CAYRBS010000006.1:0-21600 GCA_964422335.1 uncultured Mariniphaga sp.
TGAGGGATGAGATGTTTGCCCTGGAGAAAATTTTACAGGAGAAGAAAAACCAGGCTGCTAATTCAAAATAATGTTGGAACTCTGTAATAAAAAAATGTATTTTTGCAGTGAAACTGAATTGGACAATGAATATTTCATTAAACCAGATTACCAACAATGTGAAGGCTGTAATCCTTGAGCCGGAAAAGTTCTGGGTTAACCAAAAACAGGACCAGGCCACCCAGCGGCAGTTGCTTGGAGAATATTTTTTGCCGTTGGTTTTGCTGGTGGCGGTGGGTGTTTTTTCGGGAGAATTAATACGGGGGTCGCACTTTTATGTAGCTTATCCGTTTATTAAGGCCAGCAGGGAAATTTTGCTGTTTTCATTGTTGTATGTAGTATCTGTTTATTTCACCAATAGATTAATAAAAACATTTGGCGGACAGAAGAATATTTACGTTGCGCGTAAGCTGGTAGTGTTTTCGCTTACCCCTTTTTTATTGGTATCGTTGATTACCGGCCTGTTTCCTTTTCTTTATATTGTGGATGCACTTGGGATGTATGGCTTTTATATTTTTTGGGCAGGTGCAAGGGAATTACTGGATTTCCCCGAAAAAAAACAAACCCGGTACAGTATGGTAACAATTCTGACAAATTTTTTTGTCTTCAGCTTTTTAAGTATTTTTCTGACTAAATTTTTAACCGCATTCTTGTAGTGTCGCATCCAAAAGGAAATATCAATATAAAAAACCGGAAGGCGTCGTTTGAGTACGAACTGCTTGACAAGCTGGTTGCAGGCATGCAACTGGCAGGTACCGAAATAAAATCCATCCGGAACGGGAAGGTGAATATGAACGATGCCTATTGCCAGTTTCATGGCGGGGAATTGTATGCCAAAAACATTCATATTGCCGAATATGAAATGGGTACCATCAACAACCACATCGCCAAACGCGATCGCAAACTGTTGCTCCACAAAAAAGAATTGCAGAAACTGGAACGCAAGCTTAAAGAATCGGGGCTTACCATTATCCCTACCCGGCTTTTTTTGAATAACCGCGGATTGGCTAAACTGGAGATTGCACTGGCCCGGGGTAAAAAGATCTACGACAAACGCGAAACCCTCAAACAAAAAGATTCAAAGCGCGAAATGGACCGCATGATGAAATTTTAGTCACCAGAAACTGGTCATTGGTTATCTTCTGTCTTCCAGCTTCCCCCTAAACTATCTCCATATTTTCCATCGGAATAATTTTATCGCCTTTGTATTTGAGCATCAGGTTGGCCACGGCCAGCGTATCTTTTTCGCAATAACGCACAATGCGGTCTAAATCGTTTTCTTCCCAGTAAATCCGGGCTACCTGGCTGCCGTCTATATCATCTTTCGGGGTAGGGATATTAAATAATTCGCACAGCAGTGACAACGAAGTGTAATGTTTGTAATCGCCAAATTTCCAGAGCTGCAGGGTATCAATCAATTGGTCCCTTACTTCCCAGGGTTTGGCGCCGGCAATGTCGAGGATTTTTGGCAGGGGCACGTTGTTCACCAGTGCCCGGCGGGCAATATACGGGAAGTCGAATTCCTGTCCGTTGTGGGCACACAGCCTTCGTTTTCCCTTGCGCGAAAATGCCTCCAGTGCATGAAAGAAATTCTGGATAAGTTTTTTTTCATCTTCCTCGTAAAACGATTTTACCCTGAAATAAAATTCACCTTGTTTCTGAAAAACATACCCCACTGAAATGCAGATAATCCGGCCAAATTCTGCGTAAATTCCCGCGCGGTTGTACAAAACTTCCGCAGGTTCATCGTCGTTTATCTGGTACTGCATTTTACGTTCCCAGAGCTGTTTCCATTTTTCATCCAGCCCGTTGTATTCGGGCGCCAGCGGAGCTGTTTCAATGTCGAGAAAAAGGACTTCTTCAATGTTTACATTTTGGAGCATCTTCTTAGTTTATTGTTAATATTGGCTGAAATTAAAGTTTTTGCTTCTGCTGCTGCCAGGAAAACATTAATTTCGCTGCCGGAAAACGAAGGTACAAAAATTCATTGCGATATGATAAATCATGTAGTACTTTTTAAATTGAAGGATTATCCGGCTGAAGAGAAGGCCGGGATTATTGCTGAACTGAAGGCAATGATTGAAGGGTTGAAAAGCAAAATTTCCGAAGTGAAATTTCTGGAAGTGGGGGTGAATTACGAACTGGATGCAAAAAGTTTCGATATTGCACTGATTTCTCATTTCGCCTCTGTTGAAGATTTGGATGTGTACCGGAAACACCCTGAACACCTGAAAGTGGTGGAACGGATCAAGGAAACAACAGCCGAACGGGCTGCAGTAGATTATCATTTTTAGTGGCACCTGCAGCAAATCTCTCCGGCAGGTTTTATCCCGGTAATTAAAATTCACCATAAATAAACTGAAAGTTATGCCCGGTCTGTATCCCTTAAAATTCACTCCTATTTACCTTGAAAAAATCTGGGGTGGTAACCGTATAAAAACGGTGCTTGGTAAAGATTTTGGCCCTTTGCCCAATTGTGGCGAAAGCTGGGAATTATCCGCAGTGGAAGGAAACATTTCGGAAGTGGCCAATGGGTTTTTGAAAGGGAATAACCTGGCGGAGCTGGTAGAGGTTTACATGGGCGATTTGGTGGGCGACAAAGTTTTTAAAAAGTTCGGGATTGAATTTCCGCTGCTTTTTAAGTTTGTCGATGCCGAAGCAGATTTATCTATCCAGGTTCATCCGGGCGATGAACTGGCAAAAAAACGCCACAATGCCTACGGAAAAACCGAAATGTGGTATGTAATTGCTGCCGAAAAAGGCGCCCTGATAAATTCGGGTTTTAACAGGAAATTAACCCGCGAACAATACCTTGAATACCTGGAAAAAGGAAAACTTGCCGATGTCCTCTGTTACGATGAGGTGGAACCCGGAGATGTTTTTTTTATTCCGGCCGGGAGGGTGCATGCAATCTGTAAAGGTGTTTTGCTGGCAGAAATTCAGCAAACCTCCGATGTTACGTACCGTATTTTCGATTACAACCGGAAAGATAAACAGGGAAATCTCCGCGAACTGCATAATGATTTGGCGATAGACGCAATTGATTTCACCTACATGGAGGAGTATAAAACAAAATACAAGGCTGAAAAAAACAAATCCTCTGAAATAGTGAGCTGTGAATACTTCACTACCAATGTACTGGAGTTTTCAGAAAAACTGGAAAAGGATTACCATCAGCTCGATTCGTTTATCGTTTACATGAACCTTGACGGGCGTTTCAGCATTGAATACGAAAACGGCCAGGAGGTAATTGAAAAGGGAGAAACAGTGCTTGTTCCGGCCAGCCTTGAAACATACCGGTTAAATCCGCTCACTCCGGAAGTAAAAACACTGGAAGTATATATAAAATAGCCCGTTTTTCGCGGGTTTTGTTTTTTTATGCAATTAATACTTGAAAAGAGTTCCTGAATGGAAATAAAAGATGCCCGGTTTATAGTAAGCAACACCGATGTGGAAAAGTGCCCAAGGCCCGACCGGCCTGAATACGCCTTTACCGGAAGGTCAAACGTTGGAAAATCATCGTTGATTAACATGCTGACCAACCGTAAGTCGCTGGCCAAAATTTCGGGCAAGCCGGGAAAAACACGGTTAATCAATCATTTTCTTATTGATAATGAATGGTACCTGGTTGATTTACCGGGATACGGGTATGCAAAAATCGGCAAGCAGGAACGGAAGAAGTGGGAGAAGTTTTTCCGCAACTACATTCTATTGCGCGACAACCTTTTCTGTTTGTTTGTGCTCATCGATTCGCGGCACGAACCCCAGGCCATTGATCTCGAATTTATGGAATGGCTGGGGCTGAGCAAGGTCCCGTTTGCAATTATTTTCACCAAATCAGATAAGTTAAAACCCGGGGAATTGGAAGAAAATATAAAAAATTACCAGAATAAAATGCTGGAAACATGGGAGGTTTTGCCTCCCTGGTTTGTTTCATCGGCTCAAACAGGCGGGGGACGTACCGAAATCCTTCAATACATTCAAAATATTAACCAAACAGCAAAGCAACCGTGATCCGGAAAAAGCGATTTAATTCATTTTTTCATAGTAAAAAAAGGGGGAATGCATTAACTTTACCCTATTTCCAAAACGAAAATCAAAAAGATGCACCAATGGGCAGTAAAAATCATCCGTTAAAAATTTTTACAGGAAGGGCTACACGGCACCTCACAGAAAAAATATGCGACAGTCTCGATGTTGACCTTGGCCTGTCATCGTGTCCTGTTTTTGCCGATGGCGAGTTCGAACCGTGCTACGAAGAAACCATTCGTGGTTCCCATGTTTTTATTGTACAGTCAACAGCGCCTCCGGCAGAAAACCTGCTGGAATTGCTGCTAATGGTGGATGCAGCCAAACGGGCCAGTGCATCGCAGGTGGTAGCAGTAATTCCATATTTTGGCTATGCCCGGCAAGACCGGAAAGATAAACCGCGCGTTTCCATTGGCGCCAAGCTGATGACCGACTTGCTTTCGGCAGCCGGCATTGACCGGGTAATTACCATGGACCTGCACGCCGACCAAATCCAGGGTTTTTTCGATGTGCCGGTCGATCACCTTTTCGCCTCGGCATTGTTTATTCCCTTTATCAGTAAAATGGGGCTGGAAAACCTCACCATTGCATCGCCCGATGTGGGGGGAACCAAACGTGCCAATACCTACGCCCGCATGCTGCAAACCGATATGGTTATCTGCCACAAAACACGGGCTAAAGCCAACGAGGTGAACAGTATGACCGTTATTGGCGATGTGAGGGGAAAAGATGTGATTGTAGTGGATGATATGATCGATACTGCCGGTACCATCACAAAAGCAGCCAACCTGATGAAAAAAGAGGGCGCCAACAGTGTCCGCGCTTTTGCTGCCCATGGTGTTTTGTCGGGTCCTGCCATTGAGCGCATCGAGCGTTCGGCACTGGAGGAAGTGTATTTTACCGATTCTATCCACCCCAAAACCGAAAGCAGTAAAATCAAATATTTAACCGTTGCCGATGCTTTGGGAGAAGCCATCCGGAGGGTTTATAAAAATCAATCAATTAGTTCGTTATATTACCGCTAATTTATATCTTTGCACCGCTTTTTCCAAAAAGCAGGAGCATTTTCGGGGTGCAATAATCATTGGCAATTTGCATTCATTCAGTTGATTAGCAAAATTTAAGACTGCCTGTGAATTAAAGGCACGCTGTTAATTATGCATGCTGTTTGTTCCGTCAGCTGACGGAAAGGACTGAGTACCATAATTATTAACGTAAATTTTTTAAAATGAAATCATTTAAAGTTGAAGGGCAAAAAAGAGAAAGCCTGGGCAAAAAAGAATCGCGGAAATTACGCGCACAGGGACTGGTACCCGGTGTTTTGTACGCAAAAGATGAAGTAATTCACCTGGCCGTTCCGTTTAGTGAATTGAGAAAACTGGTTTATACCCCCCACGTTTTTTTAATTGATCTCCATATCGACGGGGAAGTTTACAAAGCCATGATACAGGATATCCAGTGGCATCCGGTTGATGAAGAGGTATTGCACATAGATTTTCTGAAATTGGATGACGACAAACCTGTGAAAATTGGGATCCCCGTTAAAATTACAGGTACGGCAAAAGGTATTAAAGCCGGTGGAAAACTGAAAACCAATATGCGTAAGCTGAGGGTTAAAGCGTTGGCCAAACACCTGCCGGACGTTATTGAAATCGATATTACCAAATTGGGTATTGGCGATAGCATCAAGGTAGAGGAACTGAAGCGCGCAAACCTGGAGTTCCTCGATAATAAATCGAACCTCATTGTAGGCGTTGTTTCTACCAGGGTTGCACAGTCAGCTATGATGCTTCCGGAAGATTTAGAAGAGGAAGAAGAAGCCGGTGAAGGTGAAGGTGAAGGCGAAGGCGAAGCAGAAGGAGCAGAAGGCGGCGAAAAGGCTGAATCATCAGAAAATTAAAAATGACTGCTTGTGAAGTATTTAATAGCAGGGCTTGGAAACATTGGCCCGGAGTATAAAAATACACGTCACAACATTGGGTTTCAAATATTGGACGCTCTCGCCGGGGCGTCCAATATTGCTTTTAGCGATAAACGGTACGGATTTGTTTCCCAATATAAATTTAAAGGGCGGACCTTTATTTTGCTAAAACCCACCACTTACGTAAATCTTAGCGGAAGGGCGGTAAATTATTGGTTGCAAAAAGAAAAAATTCCCCTTGAAAATCTGCTTGTGCTGGTGGACGATTTGGCCCTGCCATTCGGAACAGTCAGGGTGAAGGCGAAAGGCGGCCACGGGGGGCACAACGGTCTTTTGAATATCTCAGAGGTGTTGGGGAGGAACGATTTTGCAAGGCTTCGGTTTGGTATCGGCGATCACTTTCATCCCGGGTTTCAGGTGGACTATGTATTGAGTGAGTGGACGCGGGAAGAACAAAAGCTGTTGCCCGAAAAAATAGACAACTGCATCGAAATTATCCGGAGTTTTGGTACCATTGGAATTGAACGCACCATGAACTTTTTCAATAAAAAGAAGTAAAATGGCCGGAAGTGTTAGAATAGATAAGTGGTTATGGGCGGTACGGATTTTTAAAACCCGCAGCCAGGCCACCGAAGCTTGTAAAAAGGGCCGGGTGGTTGTAGGCGATTTGCCTGCCAAGGCATCGCGCGAGATTCACCCGGGAGAAGTTGTAAAAGTGAAGAAAGCTCCTTTAACCCGCAGTTTTAAGGTGCTGGAAGTGGCCGAAAAACGTATGTCGGCAAAACGGACGCCCGGGTTTGTGGAAGATATAACTCCGGCGGAAGAACTGGAGATTCAGGAAACACAGAAAAAAATGAACTGGATTTCACGCGAAAGGGGCTCAGGGAGGCCTACCAAAAAAGACCGCCGCCAACTCGGTGACTTTTTTGATTTTTAATCCGAATGTATTATTTTGATACATTTTCCGCGAAATAGCTTATTTAATTCAGAAAATAAAATGCTGGTTGCACAACAAAAACGTAAAGAAAACATTGCCGAATATATTTTATACCTCTACCAGGTAGAAGATTTAATCAGGGCTTTCCATCTCGATATGGATTCAATTAACAAGAACCTGGTAAATAAGTACCAGGCCGATGAGAAAACAACCGGGGAGATTTCAGCGTGGTACGAAAACCTGGTGGTAATGATGGAAAAGGAGGGAAAACAGCAAAAAGGGCATTTGCAGTTTCTGGCCAACCTGCTAAGTGAGCTCAATGAGTTTCACCTGAAATTGATCCAAACCGGCGCCGATAAAATGTACCTTTCTATTTTCCAGGCAGTGGCAGGATTACTGAATGAGTTGAAACAGAAAAACCCGGACACTGAAAGCGATGTGCAGGTCGCCATTGACGGGGTTTACGGGTACCTGTTATTAAAAATTCAGCGCAAAGAAATTACCGCTGAAACCGAAGAAGCTGTAAAGCGGCTGAGCCACTGGTTGTCGCAACTTTCAAAGCTGTTCAAAACGTACGAATCGGGCGATTTAGAAATCTAATTCTTCCATACCCGGGAAAAAGCGTTGTTCCTTTTTTGTGGGAATGCGGCACGTTGTTCTTTTCCCGAACCAGCGGTACCTGTTTCGCGCTATCCACCGGTAAATGCGGTTTCTCCAACCCAACGGGATTATCCTGAAAGCCCCTGCCAGATACCACGGGAATTGCAGCTGACGGGCTACTTCAATGGCTGCTTCCGACTCATAAAATACCTGGCCGCGGAAAATCAAAACCACCGAATCAATATCTTTCGGAATCCCCATTCTTTTTCTCACTTTTTTACCCGTGTCCGATTGCAGCGGCACAAACCGGAATTGATTCTTTTTATCTCTTTTGAGAATAAAATCAACCGTTCCGTTACAGAGGTTGCATACGCCATCGAATAATAAAACCGGGTTGTTTGTCATATTGTGAGTAAAACAGAGTGGGGAAATAAAAGTTGAAAAAAAGAAAAGGGCAGCTCAACAGCTGCCCTTTATTAATGTTAACCCCCAAACACACAAGCAATACAGGACGTATTGCACTACAAATGTATAATTAAAATAAATAAATACAAATTATTTCAGGAAAAAAATGACTATGTGGTATTTTTTTTAGGGTTTGAAACCCAAACATGCAGCGCATGGTAGTTTCCGGAGTTATTTATTTGTTTTAAAATCGGTAATTAATCCTTCGGTGAGCCAGTTGGCCAAAGCCTGGCGATTGTTGGGAATAATAAACCGTTGCTGATCGCGGCGGTGGTTAATGTTTCCCAGTTCAATATAAATGGCTACCGGGTAAGTATTTCTTACCATATAAAGGGAACGGTCGGAAACAGTTCCGTTATAACCGCGTCCGGGCTGGTGTTCATCGTATTTTCGCTGAAATGTTTTTTTCAAAACGGTGGCGGCGCTTTTCCCGGTGTTGCTCCGCTTGTCGTGGTAAAAAAAAACATCGATGTTTTCTCCATGGCTGCGTGAATCCACATGAATGGCAACCATTCGCTGAAATTTATCCCGGTTATTTTTATATAAGTTGTTAACTGCGTCTGTTCGTTGTTTTAACCTTCTTAACTGGTTAATGGGAATGGTTAGGTTGGGGTAGCATTTTTCGTCCTTGTCGGGTTTCAGGTAGCTATCATCCCGGATACCGTCGTTCGGGTCCCGGGTAATCATATAAACGGTGGCTCCGTGTTGTATCAGGTTGCGGGCCAGCCGGATGGTTACATCATAGGCATATTCGTCTTCGCACAATTGCCAGTTGCCGTAATTTCCCACCGCGCCGGGGTCGGGGCCTCCATGCCCGGCAACAAGGTAATAATAGGCCCCGTTTAACTGGCTGTCTGTAATTTCAACATCCTCATACTTACTGCCAAAAATTTCAAACCTGGCAGTCCGTCCGGTGGATTTTGCAGGTGCTCCTTCTGTTTTCGACGGGAGTTTGTATTTTCTGCCTTCAAACAGGGAGTTTCCTGTTCCTAACCGGTCTTTATTTAGTTCGATAAATGCTTCCATGTATTCCTGTACCGGGAGTCCGTTGCGTGTCAGTAACCGGTAAATGCCTTCCCCTTTTTTTGCAACCACTTCTGTTTGCTGGGCAATTAATGTAAGTGGCATAAGGGTGAAGGCTAAAAAAAATGTTAAAATAATTTTGATGTCTTTTTTTATATGTAAGTTTGAACCGGACATGTTTCGTTTTTTATCAATTACTTTTTATGAATAACAAACTAGATGCTAAAATAATTGTAAGTTTTAACATTATCTTGCCAAAATGACACGATCTTTCAGCTATCTCTTGTTAATAACTTGGTTTTTTTTGTTTGGTGCCTGTGCCCGGTACGTGCAAACTTCGGTGGAAACCCGCAACCTGGAAGTGACCGATTCATTGATTTCTCTTGACGATGAGGTGGTTGAAATTTACCGGCCTTACAAAAAAATTCTGGAGAAGGATATGGCGCAGGTTATTGCAGTAAGCAGGGAAGAAATGGTAAAAGGCAAACCGGAAAGCAACCTGACCAATTTTTTAGCCGATTTACTTCTTGAAGAAGGGCGGAATGAACTCAGGCAAATGGGCAGGGATATTGAACCGGATATCTCCTATTTTAATTATGGGGGCATTCGTACTTCTATTCCCGAAGGTGAAATTACCGTGGGAAAAATTTTTGAACTGATGCCCTTTGAAAATGAAATGGTATTTTTGAAACTTAATGGGGCCCAAATCAACGAATTTCTGGATGTTGTGGCAGAAAAAGGGGGCGAGAGTGTTGGTGGAGCCCGGTTTTCCATTTCCGGAAGCAAAGCGGTTGATATTACGATAAACGGTGATCCCCTCCGCCCCGGTGCACATTACTGGCTTGTTACCAACGATTACGTGGCAGCCGGTGGCGACGGCCTGGAAGTTTTTACCCAAAGGAGCGAATTTATCAACAGTGAGAAAAGCATCCGGGATGTAATTATTTCACACCTCGGGAAGAAACATGAAAACGGAGAGGCCATTCTGGGCGAAACAGACGGGAGGATAACACATGAATAGAAGATATTTTTTGAAAAATATGGGCGCCGGTACTGCCGGGGTTGTGCTGGGTGCTGTCCCTTATGAATCGTTGGCAGCCGACGATTTTGTATTTATTTCCATTCTGCATACCAACGATTTGCATGCGCACATCGAACCTTTTGAAAGCTCCAATCCCCGGATGGACGGGAAAGGGGGCATTGCAAGGATTTCGGGGCTGGTGAAAGACATCCGCGAAAAGAACCCCAACACCCTGTTGTTCGATGCAGGCGATATGTTTCAGGGAACCCCTTATTTTAATTACTTTAAAGGCGAACTGATTCTGAAGCTGATGAGCACAGCCGGATACGATGCCGGAACCATCGGTAATCATGAATTCGACAACGGCTTGCAGGGCTTACTTGATGTTTTGCCCAATGCAAAGTTCCCGGTTATTAATTCCAATTACGATTTTTCTGATACGATTCTGGACAAGAAGTTTCCCCGTTGGAAAATATTCCGAAAATCCGGAATAAAAATTGGCGTTTATGGCCTGGGAATTGAGTTGGAAGGGTTGGTAAGCAAATCGCTTTTTGGAAAGACGGTTTACCGCAATCCGATAAAAGTTGCCAATGAAATGGAAACCTTCCTGAAAAAAGATAAACAATGCGATATTGTGGTCTGCCTTTCGCACCTGGGACTACGTTACAGTGGAAACCGGGTGAGCGATACGGTTTTGGCCGCAGAAACTCTCCATACCGATTTAATTATTGGCGGGCACACCCATACTTTTCTGGAAGAACCGCTTACACTGGAGAACAAAGCCGGAGAACCGGTTATTGTAAATCAAGCCTGGTGGGGCGGATTGATGGTCGGTCAAATTGATTTTGTTTTTGAACGGTCGCGAAAAAGAAAAGAAGTAGTGGATGCCCAAAATTTAAAGTAATATGTCACGTATTTTCCGTTTTGGACTTTCGGTTTTAGCCGGTGTGTTGTTAAGCCTTGCCTGGCTTGGATTTCCTGGCTGGACACTTTTTTTTGCACTGATACCGCTGTTACTGCTCGATCATTTTTTTGTTGAGCACCAATCGGAATACCGGAGCGTTTCCTTTTGGGGGCATACTTTCGTGGCTTTTTTGGTGTGGAACAGTCTGACCACCTGGTGGATTTCTCATGCCACCCTGGCGGGGGCTGTATTGGCCATCTTAGCCAATTCATTCATCATGTCGCTGGTGTGGTTGCTTGCCCACAGCGCCCGCCGGCGGTTTAAATCGAACCTGGGGTACCTGGCACTTGTGGTTTTTTGGGTTTCTTTTGAGTATTTCCATTTTCACTGGGATATCGAATGGCCGTGGCTGAACCTCGGCAACGGGTTTGCCAACAATGTAAAAATGGTGCAGTGGTATGAATTCACCGGAGCGCTGGGAGGAACCCTCTGGGTACTTGTAATGAATGTTGTACTTTTCAGGATTTTTCAGCATGTAAAAAATAAAGCTCCTCTCAGAACAACCTTGTATCCTGCGGTTGGTTTTTTTATACTGCTTGCCGGGCCACTGGCCTGGTCAATCCCGGCTTACTATGCTTATGAAGAAAGGGACGATCCGCTGAATGTTGTTATTGTTCAGCCCAATATCGATCCTTACAGTGAACGGTACGACCAGCAGGCCGAACAGGAAAAACTGGATAGTTTCCTGCAGTTGGCCGGTTCAAAAGTAAATGACCAAACCGAACTGGTAATTGGTCCCGAAACGGTTTTTGAACGTTCCGGCGATTGGAATGTGGACCGTTTTGAGTTGAATCCTTTGTACAATCAATTAATCAATTGGACAGAAAACTACCCGAATGTTGAATTGATTTTTGGCGCCTCTACCAGTAAAATCTACTCCGGGGAAGAAAGTGCCTCCCTTACCGCCCGTATTTCCAACGATATTTATTACGATGTATTTAATTCCGCTGTTTTTATTGGCCGGAATAATAATGAACAGATATATCATAAATCTATTCATGTGCCGGGTGTCGAAAAAATGCCATTTCGGGAATACCTCGGATTTTTACGTGAAATGGTTTTCGATCTGGGCGGTACCACCGGCAGCCTGGGGAGGCAACCCGAACCTGCCAATTTCACCTTAAAAAACGGTGAAAAGGTGGGCCCTGTCATCTGTTACGAGTCAGTGTTTGGCGAATACATAACCCGGTATGTAAAAAAAGGGGCCGGGCTTATTGTGGTTATTACCAATGATGGTTGGTGGCGAAATACACCGGGTTACAGGCAACACCTTTCTTTTTCGCGCCTGAGGGCAATCGAAACCCGGCGCAGTGTGGCCCGTTCAGCCAATACCGGTATTTCGGGTTTTATCAATCAGCGGGGGGATGTCATTCAGCCCACTTCCTGGTGGGAGGAAGATGTGATTGAAAGTCAGGTGAACCTGAACGATGAAATAACTTTTTATGTGGAATATGGCGATTACATTGCCCGGATAGCTTTGTTTTTGTCAGGATTGTTGCTGCTGTTTATGGTGGTAAAACGGTTTATCAAACCGGAAAAGTAGACAAAAAAATCCGCATCAATTCCGTTTGCGTAAAACCCCTGTTTGACAGGATTTGAGCGCCTAGTCGGTTAAACGTCCATCGGTCTTTCGACTCATCCCGCCGAAGCGGAACTACAAGGCCTGTTTTTGCGACTGTTGAGCTAACTCGGTTTAAAATTATCTGTTGAGTTTACCAACTGCTGAATCGATGCGGATAAAATCTTTATCTTATTAAAAAGAACTTTCTTTGTTACAGTTCAAATTTAGTTGTAAACCTTATCATATCCAAATTTTTTATGAAAAATTATTACTTTAGAATGCCCGTTGAAATCAAAAAACATACGGGTTTTGCTCTTATGTTTGTTCCAAAAAAATGATAATAAATTGTAGTCATTAGTAAATGAATAAGATACTTATAGAGTTTGCCCATCCGGCATTCCACAAATCGCGGATTAACAGAAGGCTGATTGCTGCTGTAAAAGATATAAATGGGGTCACTTTTAACGATTTGTATGAAAATTACCCCGATTTTTTTATCGATGTAAAAAGAGAACAGCAATTGTTGCTGGAGCACGATATTATTGTGTGGCACCATCCGTTTTACTGGTACAGTGCGCCGGCATTGCTGAAAGAATGGATGGACCTTGTTCTGGAGCATGGCTGGGCGTATGGTCAGCACGGGCGCCGGTTAACCACCAAAAAAGTGCTTTCTGTTATTTCCACAGGTGGGCGCAGGGAGGTTTACAGTAGCAAGGGACGAAATCGATATACGATGAATGAGTTTCTGGTTCCGTTCCGGCAATCGGCTTACCTGTGCAGAATGGATTATTTGCCCCCGTTTGTGGTGCATGGCGCCCACACCATGCGCGATGATGAAATTGCAGAGTTTGCCACCCGGTACCGGGATGTCCTTACATTGTTACGCGACGGCAAAGTGGATGGCAAAAAATTGGAAAATGCAGAATATTTTAACGACCTAATCGATTGATATGTACAACCAGGATTTCTTTTTTCAGGCATTAATTTATTTGTTGGCAGCGGTGATTTCGGTTCCGCTGGCAAAAAAAATGGGGATGGTTTCTGTGCTGGGGTATCTGCTTGCCGGGATTGTAATCGGCCCGTTTGTTTTGGGGCTGGTTGGTCAGGAGGCCGATGATGTGATGCATTTTGCCGAGTTTGGTGTTGTGCTGATGCTTTTTGTTATTGGGCTGGAACTGGAGCCTTCGTTGCTTTGGAAAATGCGAAAGGCAATTTTTGGCCTGGGCGGGTTACAGGTTTTATTAACGACAATAGTAATTGGTGCTGTTGCGTTTGGGTTTGGTTTTCAAATAAACAGGGCCATTGCCATCGGGCTTATTCTGGCGTTATCTTCCACTGCCATTGTGTTGCAAACACTTACCGAGAAAGGGTTGCTGCGGAACACCGCAGGACGGTCAGCATTCTCGGTGCTTCTTTTTCAGGATATTATGGTCGTTCCAATTTTGGCTGTTATTCCTTTGCTTGCAGCTTTTAACCGTCCGGCCAGTCTCGAAGGCTCCGTGCTGGATCAGGCCAGCGGTGTGGCTGCTTTGCCCGGGTGGCTGCAATTGGTCGTTATTGTAGCAGCCATTGCAGCCATCATTTTTCTGGGGCGGTTTGTGGCAAAACACATTTTCAGGTTTATTGCCGAAACCAATTTACGTGAGATTTTTACCGCTATGGCGCTGTTGCTGGTAATTGGAACCGCACTGGCAATGGATGCCATCGGGTTATCGCCCGCTCTCGGCACCTTTATTGCCGGTGTAGTGTTGGCCGACAGCGAATACCGGCACGAACTGGAAGCCACCATCAGCCCGTTTAAAGGACTACTGCTGGGCCTGTTTTTTATCTCCGTGGGGGCAAGTATAAATTTTATGCTTTTTATTGAAGATCCTTTTAGGATTATTGGGTATGTTTTGTTACTCGTATTACTGAAATTTTTGATCTTGCTTTTTCTCGGACGGTTTTTCCGTTTGAAAAAAGGGTACGAATTTTTGTTTGCCTTCCTGCTTGCCCAATCCAGTGAGTTTGCTTTTGTGATGATCTCTTTTTCAAGACAAAGCCAGCTTTTTGAAGAAAAAACAGGGGGGCTCCTGTTATTGGTAGTGGCCCTTTCAATGGCCTTGTCGCCGCTTCTCCTGCTTTTTAACGATAAAGCCGTGAACCCCATTCTGACCCGTTGGCAAAACAAACTCGAATACGATGAGGTGGAGGAGGAGGAAAACCCCGTTATTCTTGCCGGTTTTGGCCGTTTTGGTTTGGTAGTGGGCCGTTTGTTACTGGCCAACGATTATAAGGTTACCATTATCGACAGTAACCCGGGAAATGTGGAAGTGTTGCGGAAATTCGGGTTCAAACTGTATTACGGCGATGTAACCCGGCCGCAGGTACTCGAAAATGCCGGTATTGGCAATGCACGGCTGCTGATTTTAAGTATGGCCGAATACGACAATGCCCTGAAGGTAGCCAAATATGTCAGGAACAATTATCCTGAAGTGAAAATTCTGGCCCGCGCCAAAGATATTTACCACGCTTTTGAATTTCTTAAACTGAATGTGAAGACCGTGCAGCGCGAAGTATTCAACTCCGGGCTTGAATTGGGATCAAAAGCCCTGGAGCACCTTGGTTTTGCCCGTTATGAAGCCTATCGTTCAGCACGCTTTTTCAAACACCACGAAGAAGAAGTATTTTTGGAACTGTATGAACACTGGCTCGAGGATAAAGGACGGTTTATAGAAGAAGCCCGGCGGTTTTCCGAACAGCTTTCCGAAACGTTGATGGCTGAAAAGAATTTTTCTATTCATGAAGCCGATTGTGCCTGGGATGTGGAATCCATAAGGGAGGAGGCCGAAGCTTCATTAAAATCGGAAGATGAGGAGTAAATTAGAATTTCTCTAAATTATGGTTTTGCAAGGGTTTTTCGCAAAGAAAACTGTATTCTGGCATGTCTGTGTTTTAAAAATTGTCTAAATTTGCAAACTCTAAATAGCAAAAAATCGATCGTTACGAAAACAGTTATCAGACATAAGGCTTTTGTAAAGGAGGTGAACGGAAGTACGCTGACTGCCACCATTGTGAACCAGTCGGCCTGTTCAACCTGCCACGCTAACGGGGCTTGTACCGTTGCCGATTTCCAGGAAAAAGAAATTGAGATACCGGTTCTTTCATCCCATTATGTGCCGGGACAGGAAATTACCGTTCTTTTTCGCGAGTCGGCAGGGTTTAAAGCGCTTTTTTATGGCTACCTTTTGCCCTTTTTGCTGGTTCTTTTTTCGCTGATAGCTATTTTTTCCGAAACAAACAATGAGGTTTTGGCAGGTTTGGTTTCCCTTGGCATTCTGATACCATACTATATAACATTATATTTTTTTCGTAATTATTTAAAAAAAGTTTTCAAATTCGAATTGGAAGAAATCAGTTAGTATATGAGTATCATAGTTGTATATACGATAGCTACGCTGAGCGTAATTGGTACATCTGCGGCGGTAATCCTGTATTTTGTTGCACAAAAGTTTAAAGTGTACGAAGATCCCCGAATCGACGAGGTGGAGGAGGCGTTGCCTGCTGCCAATTGCGGCGGGTGCGGGTTTGCAGGTTGCCGGGCATTTGCCGAAGCTTGTGTAAAAGCCGATAATCTGGATGACCTGAATTGTCCGGTTGGAGGGAATGAAACCATGAACCAGGTGGCTGATATTTTAGGCCTGGAACCAGTAAAAAAAGATGCAAGGGTTGCCTTTATCCGCTGTAACGGCACCTGCGACCACCGGCCAAAAACCAGCAGGTTCGACGGGGCTACTACCTGTGCCATCGCATCTTCGGTGTACAGTGGTGAAACAGACTGCCAGTGGGGTTGCCTGGGATATGGCGATTGCTACGACGCCTGCGATTTCGATGCCATTGAACTGCGCGCCGACCTGGGGGTCCCGAAAATTATTGACGACAAATGTGTTGCCTGCGGCGCCTGTGTGGAGGCATGTCCCAAAGACCTGATTGAAATGCGCAAAAAAATGCCTAAATACCGGAAAGTGGTGGTTGCCTGCCGGAACCAGGATAAAGGCGGGGTGGCCCGGAAATCATGCAGCGTAGCCTGTATTGGTTGTGGCAAATGTGAGAAGGAATGTAAGTTTGATGCCATTACCATCGAAAACAACCTGGCATTTATCGATTCCGACAAATGCAAATTGTGCCGTAAATGCGCTCCGGTTTGTCCGACCAATGCCATTATAGAAGAAAATTTTCCTCCCCGGAAAATTAAGAAAGAAGAAAAAGAAGAGTGTATTACAGCAAAATAAATGAGAATGTTAAAAACGTTCAAAATTGGCGGGATACATCCTCCTGAAAACAAGTTGTCAGCCGGCAACCCGATTGAAGTATTGCCGCTTCCTGCTTCGGTGTTTATTCCGGTTGCCCAGCATATTGGCGCACCCGCCACACCGGTTGTAAAACGGGGCGATGAGGTAAAAGTGGGGCAGGTAATTGCCAAAAGCAGCAGCTTTGTTTCCACCAATATCCACTCTTCGGTTTCCGGAAAGGTTAAAAAGGTCGATTTCCAGGCCGACAGTTCCGGTTATCCGAAACAGGGAGTGCTGATTGACGTTGCCGGCGATGAATGGATGGAGGAGATTGACCGTTCGGAAACGCTGGTGAAAGATTTTGACCTGGAGGGCGACGCCATTATTAAAAAAATTCAGGAAGCAGGAATTGTAGGCCTCGGGGGCGCAACGTTTCCAACCCATGTAAAACTGGTGCCACCCAAGGGAATGAAAGCCGAAATGCTGCTTATAAACGGGGTAGAATGTGAACCCTTCCTTACTTCCGACCACCGGCTGATGCTGGAAAAGGCCGATGAAATTTTAGTGGGTACCCGGCTCCTGATGAAGGCGCTGAACGTGGAAAAAGCAGTGATTGGGATTGAAAATAATAAACCCGATGCCATCCGGTTGCTTTCAGAAAAATCAAAAAATGTGGATGGTATTAGCGTGGTTGCCCTGAAAGTGAAATACCCGCAGGGAGGTGAAAAACAACTCATAAAAGCGGTTACGGGGAGAGAAGTTCCTTCGGGCGGACTTCCCATAGCAGTGGGGGCAGTTGTGAGCAATGTGGGGACGGCATTTGCTGTTTACGAAACCATTCAGAAAAACAAACCGCTTTTTGAGCGTGTAATAACCATTACAGGGAAAAACGTTGACAAACCATCCAATTTCCGGGTACGGGTAGGAACGCCTACCTCTGCTCTGGTGGACGCGGCAGGCGGTTTACCCGAAGATACCGGGAAAATCATTAGCGGCGGGCCGATGATGGGGCGTGCCATTGCATCGTTGAATGTGCCTGTAACCAAAGGTACATCGGGTATTTTGCTCATTCCAAAAGAGGAATCGAAACGCGGTGAAGTGATTACCTGTATCCGCTGTTCCCGTTGTGTTTCTGTTTGCCCTATGGGCCTGGAACCCTACCTGCTGATGACCCTTTCCGAAAAACAAATTTTTGACCGCGCAGAGGAGGATAAAATTATGGATTGCATCGAGTGTGGCTCCTGCAGCTATACCTGTCCTTCCAACCGGCCCCTGCTCGATTATATCCGTTTCGGAAAAGGAAAAGTAGGCCAAATTATACGTTCACGCAAAAAATAAACTTTAAGCTGATAATGAGTAATTTATTAACGGTTTCTCCATCCCCCCACATTCATTCCGACGATTCTACGCAGAAAATAATGTACCGGGTGGTTTATGCTATGATTCCGGCACTTTTGTGGTCGGTTTTTGTTTTTGGGTTAGATGCTTTGCGGGTAACGCTTATTGCCGTTGCTGCCTGCCTGGCTTTCGAATATGTCATTCAAAAATACCTGATGAAAGTGAAACCTTCGGTTACCGACGGGTCGGCGCTGGTAACAGGTATTCTTCTGGCATTTAATGTTCCGGCAGGCATTCCCTGGTGGATTATCGTAATTGGCGCCCTGGCTGCCATCGGTATCGGAAAACTTTCTTTCGGCGGGCTGGGAAACAACCTTTTCAATCCCGCGTTGGTAGGCAGGGTGTTTATGCTGATTTCATTCCCGGTGCAAATGACCACCTGGCCGCAAGTAAGGCAGGAAGGGGTGGACGGTGTTTCTTCAGCAACTCCGCTGGGAATTATTAAAGAAGGACTGACAAACGGGACACCGGTTTCGCAAATTTCGCAGGAGCTGCCTGGCACTACCGAAATGTTGCTCGGAAGTATCGGGGGGTCGCTGGGTGAAATTTCAGCCCTGTTGCTTCTCCTCGGGGGTGGCTACATGTTGTTCAAAAAAGTGATAACCTGGCATATCCCGGTTTCGGTAATTGCTTCTGTGGCCGTTATTGCAGCTATTTTCTGGCTGGCCGATCCGCAAGTATATATCCATCCGGGATATCATGTTTTAACCGGTGGGCTCATGCTGGGCGCAATATTCATGGCTACCGACATGGTTTCTTCTCCCATGACACCCAAAGGACAAATTATTTACGGGGTCGGAATCGGGGTCGTTACCATCAGTATTCGCCTGTTTGGCGCTTATCCCGAGGGCATTTCATTTGCCATTCTGATTATGAATGCGTTTACGCCGCTCATTAATAACTATGTGAAACCAAAACGATTTGGAGGACAGTAATTATGGCAAAACGCGAATCGACATTTATTAATATGGTGGCAACCCTCTTTATAGTTGCCTTTACAGCAGCGGCAGTGCTGGGCTTTGTTTACGACCTGACCAGGGAAACCATTGAACTGACAAAACTGAGGGAACAAAGTGAAGCCATTGAAAAAGTTCTTCCCGAATTTGAAGAACTGGGCGAGTCAATGAAAGTAGCATTGCCCTCGTCAGACGACAGCCTCGAGTTTTTCCCGGCTTTTCGTGACGGCGAACTGGTTGGGGTGGCAGTAAAAACCTTTACCAATAACGGGTTTAGTGGTTTTATTTCGGTGATGGCCGGAATCGACGAATCGGGAGATTTCTTTGGTTATGAAGTGCTGGAGCATGCTGAAACACCCGGCCTCGGTTCCAAAATGGACTCCTGGTTCAACAATACCGACAAACCGGAACAGAGTGTAATTGGGAAAAATCCGCAATCGCATAGGTTCGAAGTTACGAAAGATGGGGGCGATATTGATGCCATTACGGCATCGACCATCACATCGCGCGCTTTTCTGGATGCCCTGGTGCGTGCTTACGATGCTTATCAAGAAGAATTTAATGATGCTTCCGGAGACACCGGAAATTAAATGACAGCGTATGAATCAGTGGAAAAATTTTTCAAAAGGATTTATAAAAGAGAACCCGGTTTTTGTGTTGCTGCTGGGCATGTGCCCCACGCTGGGGGTCACTTCGTCGGCAATAAACGGGCTGGGAATGGGATTGGCCACAACTTTCGTGTTGCTGATGTCGAACATTGTGGTTTCCATTATTAAAAGCCAGATTCCCGACAAGGTGCGCATACCCAGTTTTATTGTAATTATTGCAGCATTCGTAACCGTTGTTGAACTTGTTATGCAGGCCTACCTGCCTTCCCTGTTTAAAAGCCTCGGCCTGTTCATCCCGCTTATCGTGGTAAACTGTATTGTACTGGGGCGTGCCGAAGCTTTTGCTTCGAAACATAACCTGGTTACTTCGGCCATCGACGGACTGGGAATTGGCCTTGGGTTCAGCTTTGCATTGGTCTTGCTGGGCGGAATCAGGGAACTGCTTGGAAGCGGAAAGCTTTTCGATATCACCATTTATTCTGAAAATTATGTGGCCCTGCTGTTCGTGCTGGCTCCCGGCGCTTTTATTGTTTTGGGCTACCTTATTGCCATCATTAACCGGATTAAAAAAGATTAGGAGGATAAACCATGAATTATCTTGTAATAGTTATTTCTGCCATACTCGTCAATAACATTGTTTTGATGAAGTTCCTCGGAATCTGCCCGTTTCTGGGGGTTTCCAAACGGCTTTCCACCGCCGTGGGGATGACGGGGGCCGTAGCTTTTGTAATGGTGCTGGCTACCATTGTTACGTACCTCATTCAAACAACGATACTCGATGCATTTGGACTGGCCTTTCTGCAAACCATTGCCTTTATTCTGGTGATTGCCTCGCTGGTGCAGCTGGTGGAAATTATCCTGAAAAAAGTGAGCCCGGCCCTCTTCCAGGCGCTGGGGATTTTTCTTCCGCTGATTACTACAAACTGTGCCATTTTGGGGGTAGCTATCCTGACCATTCAAAATGAATTCAACCTGGTTGAAGGCGTCATTTTTGCCGTTGCCAATGCCATTGGTTTTGGGTTGGCTCTGATCTTATTCGCAGGTATTCGTGAGCACCTCGACCTACAGGATGTGCCCAAAGGATTAAAAGGAACGCCCATTGCACTAATTTCCGCAGGCATTCTCGCGATGGCGTTTATGGGCTTTTCGGGATTGGTGTGAAACTTGTGACTCGAATAGATAAACTTTACCGGAAGTCGTTATAAATTTAAGCTTTCAGGATTCATTAGGTTTCCCCTAAAACTGACAAGTTCAATCCGTTTTTCAGAAATACGGTAAAAAAGAGAGGTCTGCTTACTAATCACACATCTTCGAATATTTCTTTTGACATCAAAGACAGGGTACATCCATGGATTTTTCGCAATTTGGAAGATAAGGTTTTCAAAATAGGAGTCAACTTCAATTGCTTTTGACAAACCAAAATGCTGAATGATGTACTCAAGAATTGATTCATATTCAGACAATGCTCTGTTTGAATAGCGAATAGAAAGTGCCATTGAGGAAGTTAGGTTTTAAGCCTGGTATTTATCCGTTTTCGTGCTTCAGAATAAGAAATGTATTTTCCTTCGTTTAATTGAGAAAGACCTTCCTCAACAGCATTCTTGTCTTCTTCAGACAGATTATCCCATGCTGCTGAATGTTGGGATCTTAATGTATCTATCTTCCTCAAAAGCTTTTCATCATTCAACTCTGAGATCCAATTAATGAGTTTATGTTTCACTCCTTCGATATTCATGATAAACTTTTTTCCAAAATTAAGAATTTATTGCCAATTTTAACCTCACAAATTCAATACTATAAAAATGAA
>CAYRBS010000006.1:21700-24935 GCA_964422335.1 uncultured Mariniphaga sp.
AATTAAGAATTTATTGCCAATTTTAACCTCACAAATTCAATACTATAAAAATGAAACGATTGTGGGTTTTTCCGGTTTTTATTCTTTGGGGGGTATTTAGTACTTCCGCTCAGTCGCTGTATAATATCGAGGGTTCTTCCGAATTCTTCAATAATAACAAACTCGGACAGAGCCAGACCAAAATGCGGTCCGCTTCTTTTGAATATGAAGGATCGCCTTACCTGGAAGAGGATTTCATTGAAGGTTCGGTATATACCAAATCAAAAAACCAGTATGTGGAAGTTCCCTTACGGTACAATATTTACACCGGCGAGGTGGAATTCCGATCGGGCGACGGACCTGTACAGGCTTTGGCTGCGCCACGGTCGGTGGAGAAAATAGCGTTTGGCGAATATCACCTGGAGTTTGTCCCTTTTCAGGACCGGAATAAGGTGGAACGCGCATTTTTTGTGGTAGCCGAAAAAGGCAGGGCAACATTGTACAGGCGCCCCCGTGTGAGACTGCAGGAAGCAAAAGAACCTGCCGCCTATCAGGATGCTCAACCGGCAAAATTTTCCAGGCAATCCGATGATTTTTTTATCAGGGTGGGAACGAAACCGGCTAAACCGGTAGAAAAAAAGAAACACCTGGTAGAAGTTTTCCCCGATCATAAAAAAGAACTGGAAACATTTATCAAGGAAAATAATGTAAAACCGAAAAGGGAGGAAACCCTGGAAGAACTGGTAAAATATTACAACTCACTTTAACACTCGTCTGCTTTCTTTTTTTACCGTTTTCACCGAAAAAGATAGAAAATGTTTTTTTCGGGTGCAACATTCGTAAATTCCCTGCGTCATTGAATCAGAACTGAAACAAATTGGAAACACAGTATAAAAATATTCACCAGGAACTTATCGACCTTTGTAAAGAAGGGAGTCAGAAAGCACAGTTCCAGCTGTACAAGCTCTATTACAAAGCCATGTTCAGTGTGAGTATGCGGATAGTAAACGATGAAGCAGAGGCCGAAGATATTATGCAGGAAGCATTTTTAAAGGCTTTCAGGAAGATGGATACCTACCAGGGGGAAGTGAGTTTTGGCGCCTGGCTCAAAAAAATTGTAGTGAACCGTTCATTGGATCATTTGAAAAAGAAAAGGGTGAAATTTGACGAGGTAAACGATCGCATCCTGCAACTGCCCGACAGGGAGGAAGAATGCATGGAGGTGGACGTTGAAAAAATAAAAAAAGCAATTCAACAGTTACCCGATGGCTACCGGACAGTCTTAAGCCTTTACCTTATAGAAGGTTACGATCACGACGAAATAAGCCAGATACTGGGGATAAGCAACTCCGCTTCGCGGACCCAGTTCTCGAGGGCAAAAAGTAAGTTGCGCGAATTATTGAAAGAAGAAAAGGAAATGTTTTCATACAATTAATTATGAAACAGAAAGATAACATAGAAGAACTGATTGCAAAAAACCTGAAGGGGTTGAACGATAATGAGCCTCCTGCCGGGCATTTCGAGCGGTTTGAGGCCAGGCTGGAAGCCAGCCGGAAAACGGGAGGGTTGAACCGGAAAGTTTTTTGGAAAGTGGCGGCGGCAGCAGTTTTTGCCTTCCTGTTGGTAAACCAGGCAGTTATCTGGTTTTCGGCAGATACGGAAAATCCGGCAGCCTCCCGTGGAAACGAAGAGATGACCCTGGCCGCTGTTTCGCCTGAATACGAAGAGGTGGAATTTTTTTACACCAACGCCATTAATGTGGGGCTGAACCAGTGGGACGAGATGGTGGAAGCCGGGCTTATTTCGGAAGAAGAGCAGGAGATGATGGACGGGGAGCTCGATGAATTCGAACTGGTTTTTGAGAAATTGCAGGACGACCTCTCGGCCAGCCCCAACGACGAACGCGTGATAAACGCCATGATTGAGTACTACCAGACAAAACTCAGTTTAATAAATATGATTGTGGAAAAGTTAGAGGAAGTAAAACATAAAAACAATTCAAATTATGAAACGGAATTATAAAACAGCGGCCCTGTTGCTTTTGGTGATTGTCCTGTTGACCGGGATGCAGGCATTTGCCCGCGAAAAAACAAAAGAATACAACGAATCGTGGCCCCAAAGCAGCGTGCAAACGCTTGAAATAAACAACAAGTTTGGCGATGTGAATGTAACCCACAAAGGAGGGGACGATGTTACCATTGATGTGGTGGTGACTGTTGAAGCGCCCGACGAACAGCGCGCTGACGAGCTGCTGGATATGATTGACGTTAGTTTTAACAAAACAGGCGGTACGGTGAGGGCAGCAACCCATATCGGAAACGATTTTAAAAGCCGCCAAAAATTCAGCATCGATTACGACGTGAATATCCCTCCCGGTAAAAACCTCGGCATAACAAATAAGTACGGGAATACTTTTGTGAACGAGTTGAGCGGAAACGGAACCTTCGATATTCAATACGGTAATTTTACAGCCAACGAGTTGAACAGTGCGACCGGCAATCCGGTTGACCTTCGCCTTGCTTACGGAAAATCCAATGTGGAAACGGCCGGGAACATGACCGTGACCGTACAGTATTCAACCATGGGGTTTGGACAGCTCGACGCGTTGAAGCTGGAATCAAAATATACGGTGATCAACCTTGATGAGGCAGGTTCGGTTGATGCGGAATCGAAATACGATACGTTTAACTTCGGGGAGGTGGGTTCGGTTTCTGCCAATACAAAATATACCAAAATCCGGGTGGACGAACTGATGGAAAACCTGGAAGTGGATGCGGGTTACGGCGGTATTAACGTCAACCGTGTGAACCCCGGTTTTGAGTCGGTTTCAATTACAAACAGCTACGGACAAATCTCGCTCGGGCTGGGCAACGCCAGCTACTCGCTCGATGCAAGTTGCAACTATTGCGGCATTTCATATCCCGAAGACGATTTTTCCGGCGACCGGGTAAGCGAAAACCAGTCGCAGGAGGTAAAAGGTACAGTGGGCAATGGCAGCGGCGGAACGGTGGTTGTGAATAGCCGGTACGGGCAGATTAAGCTGCATTGATCCATCTGGGAAAACATAAATCTCAACAGAGAAGCCTCTATGATTTTGTGAACATAGAGGCGCTGCTTTTCAACACTGTTTCGCAAAGTGTGTAAACAAAAATACCGGGGGTTAGTTATTTTATAGCTGGCCCCTTGATACTTCTTATTTTTTCTTTATCCGGTTCTTCAAATCCATTTGTTCATGCAAAATTCTGATGATTTCCAC
>CAYRBS010000007.1:0-21794 GCA_964422335.1 uncultured Mariniphaga sp.
TGCCCGGTGGTTATTTACAGGGGAGGAACCAATGGTTATGGACGGGCAAAGCGGTTCCGATAAAACCGATGAGCTGCCCGAATTGAAGAGTGAACCAGCATTGCCTTATGAGACCAAAGACAAACCTGCTGCCCACCATACAAAGAAAGGTACGGACAGAGTGCTTGAAAGGGTTGTCCTGCTTTATTCCGACGGCACTTTCGTTTCGTACAATCCGGACTGAGTTCCTTGTTTTGCTTACCCAGCATGCTATATGTTTTAGAACATAAATATTTTATTACAAATGTTAACGTTGATTTGATTTTTTATTTTACATTTGTAATGTAATTAAATATGAGAATAAGGTGATAGTTTAAATATACAAGTTATCAGATTTACAAACCCGGAGTTAAAACCAACTCACAGTACAAGGCAAGAAAAGAAGCCGTCAGATTTTCCTGGCGGTTCTTTTTTTTTAGCATACGCTCTTCTTCCTTTTGTTTATCCTGTATAAAATGAAATAATCTTTATCTTTGCCGGCAAATCAGTCGAGCATGGGAAAAAAATCAGTTGCCGATTTTACAGTTACCGCGAATATCCCGCTGAACGGGACCAATCATCTTATAAAATTCAAAAGCCCCGTTTCGTTGCCTGAAATCAAGCCCGGGCAGTTTGTCAATATCGATATTAAAAACTCTCCTGAAACTTTCCTTCGCAGGCCTTTTTCAGTATTCGAGGTCGATTACAAGGAAAATACACTATCCGTTATTGTCAAAATTCTGGGGCGGGGATCGAAAAAACTCACCGAGATACCGCCCGGTGAAACGCTTAGTCTTATTTACCCGCTGGGACATCATTTTACCTATCCCGGCCCGGACGAAAAAATACTGGCTGTGGGGGGTGGGAGCGGACTGGCACCAATGCTTTTCCTTGCCCGGGAATCGGGCCTTCCGGCTGAACAGGTGGACATGCTGATTGGGGCAAGAAGCGCCTCCGATCATGTGGATGTAAGTGCGTACGACCCGTACGGGAAGTTGCATTTTACAACAGAAGACGGCACACTGGGGACGAAGGGGTTTGTCACCCACCACCCGGTTTTTAAAAGTAATCTCGACCGCTACGATAAAATATATGCCTGTGGCCCCGACGCGATGATGAAAGCGGTGGCCCGGGAAGCACGAAAGGCGGGTGTTTTTTGTGAAGTTTCGCTTGAAAATTTAATGGCCTGCGGGTTTGGGGTATGCCTTTGCTGCATTGAACCAACCGTAAATGGCAATTTGTGCGTGTGTACCGAAGGGCCTGTTTTTAATATAAACGATTTAAAATGGCAGATTTAAGCATTAACATACACGACCTCCAACTGAAAAATCCGGTGATGCTGGCATCGGGGACCTGTGGTTTTGCAGAAGAAATCAATAATTTTTACGATGTATCGCAGCTGGGGGGGATTTTTCTGAAGGGGACCACCCCGCGAAACCGGGATGGGAATCTTTACCCCCGGATGGCCGAAACTGCTTCGGGAATGCTGAATGCCGTGGGGCTTCAAAATAAGGGGATCGATTATTTTATCAAGCATACTTACCCGCGGATTAAAAATTACGATACACCCCTCATTGTAAATGTAAACGGTTCGACTGTAGAGGAGTACATTGAAGTGACCGAAAAAGTAAACGAACTCGGCAAAATTCCGGCCATTGAACTTAATATTTCCTGTCCGAATGTAAAGGAAGGCGGGATGGCTTTCGGTGTTACCTGTCCGGGAGCAGAAGCAGTTACCAGGGAGGTTCGGAGGGTGTATGGCAAAACCTTGATTGTTAAACTTTCCCCCAATGTTACAGATGTTTCTGAAATTGCAAAAGCCGTGGAAGGCCAGGGTGCCGACAGTGTTTCGCTTGTTAATACTTTTCTGGGGATGGCCATCGATGCGGAAACACGCAAACCACTGCTTTCAACCGTTACCGGCGGGTTATCCGGCCCCGCCATTAAACCCATTGCCCTGCGTATGGTCTGGCAGGTTGCAAAGGCGGTAAAAATTCCGGTTATTGGAATGGGCGGTATTATGAACACGGAAGATGCCATAGAGTTTCTCCTGGCCGGTGCTTCGGCTGTGCAGGTGGGGACGGCGCTTTTTAAAGATCCTTTTATCCCCCTGCAAATTATTGAGGGCATAAACGATTATCTCGATCGGCACCAGATGGGGGCTGTGGGGGATTTAGTTGGTGGTTTACAAATGTAAATACCCCGTTGTTTGTTTCTTCCCTGATGGTTTCCCTGAATTTTAAACCGGTTTCCAACTTTTTTCTTTTCTACACCACTTTCTTTTATTAATTTAGGTACCCCGAAAATAAAGGGGATATTAATTGAATGTTAAAGAAAATTGCTATGTGAACATTTCAATTTTTTTAATGTTTAATAAACTGAAAGTAGCAATTAACCGTATTTTAAAAATAAAAAAAATGTCAAAATTTGAAATCGTAATGCCAAAACTGGGTGAAAGCATCCAGGAAGGCACCGTTACCAAATGGTTTGTAAAAGAAGGGGATACCGTCGAAGAAGATGATATGCTTTTTGAAGTTGCAACCGACAAGGTTGATTCCGAAATACCTTCGCCGGTGGATGGAGTTATTTCCAAAATACTCCAGCCGGTCGATAGTCTTGTCCCCGTTGGCGAAGTTGTCGCGGTAATTGATATGGAAGGCGAAGAAGGGGAGGAAGAGAGTGAAGGTGAAGAAACAACCGACGAAAAAGAAAGCTCACCAAAACCCGAAAAAGAAACGCCCAAAGAAGAAAAACAAGAAAAAGAGGATACAAAGCAAGACGAGGAAAAAGAAGAAGCCGGACCTTCGAGAGAAATGTCGAACCGGTTTTATTCACCGCTGGTGCGCACCATTGCCAAAGAGGAGAATATCTCAGCCGAAGAGCTGGAATCGATTGAAGGTTCGGGCGCCAATGGAAGGGTGCAGAAGAAAGATATCCTGGATTACATCGAAAATAAAAAGAAATCGAAACCCGGAGAAGAAAAACCTGCCGCGCAGGCTGCCCCGGAGGCTGCTCGAAAAGCTGTTCCTTCCGTTTCAGCGGGCGAAGGTGACGAAGTGGTTGAGATGGACCGGGTCCGCAAAATGATTGCCGACCATATGGTGATGTCGAAACAGGTTTCACCCCATGTTACTTCTGTTGTAGAGGCCGATGTGACCGACCTGGTTTTCTGGAGGGAAAAAAACAAGGACGCCTTCCAGGAAAAATACGGGGAGAAAATTACGTTTATGCCGTTCTTTATTGAAGCTACGGCTGCTGCCCTGGCAGAATTCCCCATGGTTAATTCTTCGGTTGACGGCGATAAAATTATCCTGCGCAAAAATATCAATGTGGGGGTGGCCGTGGCCAAACCCGATGGTAATTTAATTGTACCGGTTGTGAGAAATGCCGAGCAGAAAAACCTGGTAGGCCTCACCAAAGAAATGAACCGGCTGGCTGTTGCGGCCCGGAATAACAAACTTTCACCTGAAGAAATCCAGGGCGGAACCTTTACCATTACCAATTTCGGTACTTTCCGGAACATCATTGGCACACCCATTATTAACCAGCCCCAGGCGGGCATTCTGGCAACCGGAAGCATCGAAAAGAAACCGGCCGTAATAGAAACTCCAACCGGTGATGCAATTGCAATCAGGCATAAAATGTTCCTTTCGTTGTCGTATGATCATCGGGTTGTAGATGGCGCACTGGGAGGGGCTTTCCTGAGGAAAATTGCCGATAATCTCGAACAATTTGATAGTAACCGTTCAATCTGATATATAAGATGAAAGATTTAAAAGTACCAAAAATTCATTCAATTAAAAAAACCGATAAAGAAACCCTGGAAAAGTGGTTCCGGATGATGACCATTGGAAGGGCCATCGACGACAAGGCCCCCAATTACCTGAAACAAGCCATTGGCTGGTCGTATCACGCTCCTTATGCGGGGCACGACGGAATACAACTGGCAGCAGGCCAGGTTTTTGAAAAGAAAAAAGACCACATGTTTTTATACTACCGCGATATGCTTACCGCCATATCGTCGGGGTTAACAACCGAAGAGATCATCCTGAACGGGATTTCAAAGGCAACCGATCCCTCCAGCGGGGGAAGGCACATGTCGAACCACTTTGCCAAACCCGAATGGAACATACACAACTCTTCTTCACTAACGGGTAATCATACCCTTCATGCTGTGGGAGTTGCACGGGCCATTAAATATTACGGAGAGAAAGCAGTGGCCATTAGCAACCAGGGAGAATCGTCGGTAAGCGAAGGTTTTGTTTACGAAGCATACAACGGTGCCGACAATGAGGAGCTGCCGGTGGTTTTTGTTATCCAGGACAACGGATACGGCATTTCAGTGCCTAAAAAGGATCAAACCGCACAGCGGAAAGTGGCGAATAACTTTACAGGGTTTAAAAATTTGCGGATTATGCACTGCAACGGGAAAGATGTGTTTGATTCGATGAACGCCATGACCGAAGCAAAACGGTATGCCATCGAAGAAAGCAAACCTGTTATCGTGCAGGCCAACTGTGTGCGTATCCATTCCCATTCAAATTCTGACGATCACCTGCTTTACAGAAGTGAAACGGAACGAAATTATGTAATGGATTACGATCCGCTTGCCAAATTCAGGCGGATGTTGCTGCGCTACGAGCGTTTTACAGAAGAAGAACTGAGCACCATTGAAGCGGAGGTAAAACAGGAAATTAAAACGGCCCACAAAGCAGCCCTGAAAGCACCGGATCCCAAACCGGAATCGATTTACGATTTTGTGTTGCCGGAACCGTATGTGTCTGAAAAATACCCGGAAGGGGTGCACAACGAGGAAGGCGATAAGAAAAAACTGATTACTGCACTGAACGAAACCCTGAAAGCCGAGTTTCGTAAAAATCCCGACACTTTTATGTGGGGACAGGACATGGCCAACAAAGACAAGGGTGGAATTTTTAATGTTTCCAAAGGATTACAGCAGGAGTTTGGTCCGGAAAGGATTTTTAATGCTCCCATTGCTGAAGATTTTATTGTGGGAACGGCCAACGGGATGTCGCGTTTTAACGAGAAAATCAGGATTGTGGTGGAAGGGGCCGAGTTTGCCGATTACTTTTGGCCGGCTATGGAACAATACGTGGAATGCAGTCACGACTACTGGCGAACGAATGGGAAATTTGCTCCCAATGTAACCATTCGTCTTTCATCGGGTGGCTATATCGGTGGGGGATTATATCATTCACAAACGATTGAAGGTTCACTGGTATCCCTGCCGGGTGTGCGGATTGTGTATCCCTCGTTTGCCGACGATGCAGCGGGCTTGCTCCGCACGTCCATCCGGTCGAGAGGTGTTACCATGTTTATGGAACCCAAAACTTTGTATCAGAGCCCGAAAGCTGCCACTGTGATCCCCGACGATTTTGAAGTGCCTTTTGGCAAGGCACGGGTCAGAAGGGAAGGCACTGACCTGACCATTATCACTTACGGAAACGCCACACACCTGAGCCTCGATGCTGCCAAAAAGCTGGAAGAGGATGAGGGCGCCAGTGTGGAGGTAATCGATATCCGGTCGTTGGTACCACTCGATGAAGAAACAATTCTGGAGTCGGTGAAAAAAACCAATAAAGTGCTGGTGGCGCACGAGGATAAAGTGTTTGGCGGTTTTGGCGGCGAACTGAGCGCCATTATTACTGAAAAAGGTTTTGAATACCTCGATGCCCCGGTGAAACGGGTGGGATCCACTTTTACGCCTGTTGGGTTCAATACCATTCTCGAAAAAGCCATATTGCCCGATATGAAAAGGATTTACGATGCAGCCAAAGAATTAATTTTGTACTAAATACAATGTAAACATGAGTAAAAAAACAGCCATTATATACAGTTTTCATACGCAGAAATCGAAGAAGGTATCTGAAAAAATAATTGATGCCTGGGGAAAATCCACCATCGAGGCCGTGAATGCAGAAGAACTGACGAAAAAGGTGTTGGAAAAATACGATAATTTTATATTGAGTGCCCCCACCTGGTTCGATGGTGAGCTGCCCAATTACTGGGATGAATTTGTCCCCGACCTGGAAGAGATGGACCTGAAAGGTAAAAAGTTTGCAATTTTCGGTTTGGGCGACCAGAAGGAGTATCCTGAAAATTTTTGCGATGCCATTGGTATCCTGGCAGAAATTATCGAAGATTGCGGAGGTGATGTAACGGGGCATACCCCGGTAAAAGGATACACCTTTGAATCATCCAGGGCACAGCGCGGCGATGAGTTTGCAGGGCTGCCACTCGACCAGGAAAATCAGGCCCGGCTGACAGCCGGAAGAATTAAAAAATGGGTGGAGCAACTGAAAAAAGAGTTTAATTGACACCATAAATGGTTCCATTATTTACCAATTCAAAAAAGCTGTTTGCAGGTTGCAGACAGCTTTTTTGATGGTAAAACCATTACCTTTGTTAAAAAGGCATGAAGGATCGGAAAAAGATATTTTTAAAACGCCCTGAATTCCCGGGCGGTAAAGAGGCTTTTAAAGCGTACATAAAGGCCCACCTGGTATATCCTGAGAAGGCACGGGAACTCCGGATTGAAGGGATTGTTCATCTGCTCGCCCAAATAGACGACAATGGAAATGTTAACGATGTTGTCATAAAAAAAGGGATTGGAGGCGGTTGCGATGAAGAAGCGACCCGGCTGGTGAAAAATGTCCGGTTTGGAAGTGTAAAAAACAAGGGGATGCGTGTTAAAACCTGGAAAAGGTTCCGGATCGAATTCAGGTTGCCCCCGGCGAAAAAGATGAATTACACGGTGGTAAATACAACAGAAGTGCCTGCGAATGAAACCGGAAAGCCTGCGGATAAAAAATATTCCTACACACTGCATCTTAAAAACAGAATTTAATTTCTTTTATATCAGTACTTTGTACATTTGTAAACAAAGATTATTTACAAATGTATTTAACGAAAAGTGAGTTGGGGGAGTGTTTCAGCCAATTATCCCTTAAAAAGACTTTGGTTCAGGAATCGAATAATTCCTGTCAGGTGGAAACCAACTTCTTTTTATCGCAGGGAAATCAAGTTCATTATTGTTAACCGCAAAGTTAATTGTTGATATTTTATTCAATTCAAAAATCAATTTCACGGGGGTTTAGTTTTCAGATACGTTTTATTGATTAATTTTGTGGCTTTTAAAAATTAAAACTCATAAGCGTGTCTGAAACAAGATACATATTTGTTACCGGTGGGGTAACCTCATCGTTAGGCAAGGGCATTCTTGCTTCATCGCTGGCCAAACTGCTCCAATCGCGTGGTTATAAAGTAACCATTCAGAAACTGGATCCTTATATCAACGTCGATCCCGGTACGCTTAACCCGTATGAACACGGTGAATGTTTTGTGACAAACGACGGGGCCGAAACTGATCTCGACCTGGGTCATTACGAACGTTTCCTGAACGAACCCACCTCGCAGGCCAATAACGTCACAACCGGCCGCATTTATCAGGCGGTTATCAGCAAGGAACGGCGTGGCGATTACCTGGGAAAAACCGTTCAAATTATCCCGCATATTACCGATGAAATAAAACGGCGGGTTAAAATACTGGGCTCAAAAGGAAAATACGACATTGTAATTACAGAGATTGGCGGAACGGTGGGCGACATCGAGTCGTTACCCTATATTGAATCGGTACGTCAACTGAAACGGGAACTGGGCTCGAAAGCGCTGGTAGTGCACCTTACCCTGGTGCCTTACCTTGCAGCAACGGGCGAGTTGAAAACCAAACCCACCCAGCATTCGGTAAAATTGTTACTCGAAGCGGGTATTCAGCCCGACATCCTGGTTTTACGCACTGAACACGAAATTGACGAAACCATCCGTGAAAAAGTGGCGCTCTTTTGCAACGTCGATCCCGGTGCTGTGGTGCAGTCTATTAATGTACCCACTATTTACGACGTGCCGCTGAAAATGGCTTCTGAAAAGTTAGATATAACGGTATTAAAAAAACTGGGCCTCGAATTGGACGGAGAGATTAATTTGGGGGCATGGAACAATTTCCTTACCCGGCTGAAAAACCCGGAACACTCGGTAACCATTGGACTTATTGGAAAATACGTAGAACTTCGCGATGCTTACAAGTCCATTGCAGAAGCGCTGGTCCATGCAGGGGCCGAAAATCTTTGCGATGTAAATATTGAATGGATTCATTCCGAATCGCTGGAACATGGCAACCTGGATGAAAATCTTTCGGGGCTGGACGGCATTATTGTAGCCCCCGGTTTCGGACACCGCGGGATGGACGGAAAAATACTGGCCGCCCGCTTTGCCCGCGAGAAAAATGTTCCTTACCTGGGTATTTGTCTCGGCATGCAGGTGGCTGTTATTGAATTTGCCCGGAATGTTTTAAACTTCCAGGGGGCCGATTCTACCGAAATGAATCCCAAAAACCCGAAGCCGGTAATTGATTTGATGGAACACCAGAAAGGTATTACCGATTACGGCGGTACCATGCGGCTGGGCTCATACGAATGCCGGATAATTGAAAAAGACTCAAAAGCATTCGCTGCATATAACAAACTTACTGTTTTTGAAAGGCACCGCCACCGTTATGAATTCAACGATACTTTCAGGGAAAAATTTATTGAAGCGGGCATGGTGCCGGTGGGCGTGAACCCGGAAACCGATTTGGTGGAAATTATGGAAATTCCCGCACACAAATGGTTTGTGGGCGTTCAGTTTCATCCGGAGTACCAAAGCACCGTGTTAAATCCCCATCCGCTGTTTGTCGATTTTATTAAAAACTCGTTAGTAAAAGAAAAAAATGGATAGAAATTCAATTCTGGGTATTGTACTTATTTTTGCCATCCTGGTGGTATTTTCCATTGTAAACCAACCATCTGAAGAAGACATTGAAGCTGCCAGGAGGCGTCAGGATTCCATTGCGCTGGCAGAAGCCGAGGCCGAGCGGGAAAGGCAACTTCAACAGGAACAACAAACCAGCCAGGAAGAGCAGGCAGAACAAGCATTGCCTGATACCGTGTCCAGCGATAGTGATTTGCAGGAAAAAATTGACCAGTTTGGTGTGTTCGGAAATGCTGCACTGGGCGAGCAGGAGTTTTATACACTGGAAAACAATTTGATGAAAATTACTTTTTCCAACAAAGGGGGAAAGATTTATTCGGTAGAATTGAAAAATTACCAGACACACGACTCCCTGCCCCTCATTTTATTCGAAGGCGATGAAACACTCTTCGGGCTCAACTTTTTTGCACAAAACCGTAGTATCCAAACCGATCAGCTTTACTTTACCCCGGACTTCAACCAGGAATCGGTTGTGGTTAACGGTCCCGAGGTTAGAAAAGGAAGCGAAGGACGGCTGAAGTTCAACGAGGAAAACCCCGGGGAGCAGGAATCGGTGAGTTTCAGGCTCGAAGTGGCCCCCGGAGAATTCCTGGAATACATTTATACACTCGAACATAATTCCTACAAGGTGGGATTCGACCTGAATATTCAGCAGCTGGATGACTATATTGCTGGCAACCAGTCGTACCTGAATTTTACCTGGGCATTCGATGTTCCCCGGCAGGAGCGTCCTTCCCGTTTTGGGGAAGATCGTTATACCAACATCACCTATAAATTTTTCGAAGACGATGTGGACAACCTCTCGCAAAATAAATCAGATGAAGAAGATTTAAGCACCCGGGTTAAATGGATTGGTTTCAAGCAGCTTTTTTTCAATTCAACCATTATTGCCGACGATGCATTTCCCAATGCTTTTGTTCGTTCCGAAAGATTTGAAGACGACCCGGAATACCTTGCCAATGTTTATTCCGATATTTCCATTCCTTACGAGGGAACAGGCAATGAGCAGGTTGGCATGGAGTTTTATTTTGGACCCAATCATTACCAAACGTTGCGGCAATACGGTATCGACCTGGAAAGGCAGGTTTACCTGGGGTATGCCATTGTAAGGCCGGTTAACAGGTACCTGATTATCCCCTTGTTTAATTTTTTCCGTCAGTATATTAATAATTTCGGGATTATTATATTGCTCCTGACTGTATTTATTAAAACCCTGCTGTTCCCGTTTACCTATAAATCATACATTTCGCAGGCAAAAATGCGTGCCCTGAAACCCGAGGTGGATGAGCTCAACGAGAAATTCGGCAAAGATAAACCCATGGAAAAACAGCAGGCCACCATGGCGCTTTATAAAAAAGTAGGGGTAAATCCCATGGGGGGGTGTTTGCCAATGCTGCTGCAATTTCCCATACTGATTGCCATGTTCTTTTTCTTTCCCACCTCCATTGAACTGAGGCAGGAAAGCTTCCTTTGGGCGCACGACCTCTCTACCTACGATTCAATACTTGAGCTGCCGTTTACCATACCTTTTTATGGTGATCATGTAAGTTTGTTTTGCCTGTTGATGACTATCACCACCGTAATTTCCACCCGGCTGAACCAGCAGGCTACCACTTCGCAGGGAATGCCCGGAATGAAAACCATGATGTATTTGATGCCGGTAATGTTCCTGTTTATCCTGAATAATTACTCATCGGGGTTAAGTTACTACTATTTCCTGGCCAACGTAATTACCATCGGGCAGACCTATATTATCCGGTCGTTTATCGATGAAGATAAAATCAGGGCCCAGTTACAGGTGAACAAAAAGAAACCCGTGAAAAAATCAAAATTTCAGAAAAGACTTGAAGAAGTGGCCAAACAACGAGGTGTGAAAACAAATAGAAAATAGCATCATAATACAAATATTCAGAGAAAACCGGGAAGAACATTTTCCGGTTTTTTTATTACATTTAATCCGTGAAAAAAGGATTAACTACACTACTACTATACTTATTTCTTTTCCTGCCGGTTCTTGCGCAGGAAAGGACTTTTCAACTTTGGAACACGAATAATTTCGAATTAAAAATCAATCCTGAAACATCGGTAGGTTTCACTGAAAAAATTCATTACCTGCCCCAATCCGGGGATATCAGCCTGGTCTTTAGTGATGTTACGGTAAAGTACAAGGTTAATAAATGGTTTGAAACAGGTGCCATTGGACGGATATTATGGAAAAGAAAAGAAACCGGGTGGGTACAGGAAAAACGTCCGATGGTTTTAGGCAATATGACGACAAGCCTCGGAGCCTTCGATTTTGATTTTGACAATCGGATGGAATACCGGTTTGTTGAATCAGACGCTGACCATTTCCGGTACAAACATAGTTTTTTGGTAGAAGTACCTCCTTTTCATGCGCACTGGTTTTCGGTATATGCTGCAGAAGAATTTTTTTACCGCTTTGACAGGGAGAAATTGCACCTTGCAAGGGTTTATTCAGGCGCTAAATTCAAATACCGCAAAAACATTGAAATGAAGTTGTATTATGGGTTTGAAAAACTAAAAAAAGTACCGCATTGGAATACCTCCGATATTGTGGGTCTTAATCTGAATGTTGATTTATAACAGGTTGTATTGCTTCCTTTCCTGCCGCTGAGCAATCATTGAATGGGTATCGATCAGTAATTTTGTTTCATTTTTTTTCGTTCAGTGTTAAACTATTTGGTTTTCATCAGGTCGAATGGATAGTATTCATTAAAAAATATGCTATGAGAAAATTTGGGGTTATTCTATTGCCGCTTGTAATGATTGCCTTAATTGGCATGGCGCAGCCCGGACAACGAAACGTCGATCCGGAAGATTTGGCAAAGCGCCAGACTGCACAAATAAAAGAGGCTGTTGACCTGGATGAAGATCAGGAAAAGCAGGTATATGATCTCAACCTCGAAACCGGCAAAAAAATGAGGACCTTGCGCGATGAAATGCAAGGTGGCGGTTTTGAAGGTGCGCGCGAAAAAATGGGAGAAATCAGGGAAGAACAGAACAAAAAAATGAAAGAAATCCTTTCGGAATCCCAGTGGGAAAAATATGAAAAATACCAGGAGGAACGGCGGGCCCGGTGGAACCAGGGCCGTCGTAACAGAAGGTAGTTAGTTTTGTTTTTTACATTTAGTTTAGTTTGGTTTTTCTGAAGGGGCTTGCAGGGGCAGGCCCTTTCTTCTTTTCAGGAAGAAAAAGTTTGTTTCAGATGAACCATTTTAATGGCTGTAACTGCCGCTTCGTCGCCTTTGTTCCCGTGTTTTCCACCGGCCCGGTCTTTGGCCTGTTGGTGGTTGTTGGTAGTAAGTACACCAAAAACAAACGGTTTGTTGTATTTCAGGTTTAAATCAACCGTGCCTTGTGTAACCCCGTCGCATATAAAATCGAAATGGCGTGTTTCACCCTGTATTACACAACCGAGCAGCAACACGGCATCCACATTCTCCAGCTCGGCAAAATATTGTGCCCCCAGCGGCAGTTCAAAACTGCCCGGAACATACTTCACCAAAATATTTTCGTCGGTGGCCCCATGTTTTTTTAAGGTGTTTACAGCACCCTGTGCCAGGGCCGAAGTAACTTCCATATTCCATTCGGCTACTACAATCCCGAAGCGCATTTTTTCTGCTGTGGGTACTTTATCTGTCTCGTACTGTGAAAGGTCTTTGGTTGCCATGTCTGTAAAATAAAAAAAGCCCCGGTTTACTGAGGGGCTGATAAATTTCAAAATCCTTTAAATATATTTATCCCAGTTTATTTTCAACCCGGGCAATATAACGGTCAACATTTTCGCCTTCTGCCGATTCAGGGTATTTTTCTTTAATTTCCCTGTACAGCGAAAGGGCATCCTCCAGCTCGTCCATCGATTCGAGCAGGGTGGCTGCTTTCATCATATAAACCGGACTGGTAAGCTGGTTGTCATTCATGGAATACGCCTTTTTATAATGCTTCAGGGCGGCATCGGTTTCACCCAGCTCAAGGCGTGCGTCACCTCTTGCACCTTCAGCAACCGGACCCAGTAACATGTCTTTGGTTTTAAAACCTTTTAAATAATCGAGGGCGGCATCGTATTGTCCAAGGTGCAGGTACGAAATACCGGTGTAATATTTGGCCAGGTTGGCCGATTTCGTCATCCCGTAATCATCAATAATATCGAGAAAACCGAGGTAGTTACCGTCGCCGTTGATGGCCAGGTTAAAGGAATCTTTTTCAAAATAACTCTCGGCCATAAACATTTGCGACTGTGCTTCATCTTCCCTGGGTTGCAAATAAAATTTGGTGAACCCCATCCAGGCCACCACAATCAGGATAATTGCACCCACCGCATAGGTAATCGGTTTTTGGTGTTCTTCAATAAAATGCTCTGTTTTGGTTAACGCGCTCTCAAGTTCTTGTAAATTATCATCTTGTTGAGACTTCTTTTTTGCCATGTTGTAAGTTTTCAGAATTGTGCCGCAAAAATAGCTTTTTTTTACAAACCATGCGGAATATGAAAGCATAAATTTGAATTTTAATCAACAAGCCGCAGTTAGGAAAACGATTTTGATTTTTGCTGTTTATTACCATGGTTTTTTAGTTAGTTTTGCAATTTATAAGCAAGTGTTTTAAAGATGTACATTGAAGATATTTCAATCGTTAATTTTAAGAACCTGAAAGATGTTCAGGTGATATTTTCGTCCAAACTCAATTGTTTGATTGGGAACAATGGCGCCGGAAAAACCAACTTGCTGGATGCTGTTTACTACCTTTCGTTTTGTAAAAGTTTTTTTAATTCAACCGATCAGCTGAACATTCACCATGAAGAAAACTATTTTATGCTCAGCGGGAACTACAAGCGGCTCGACTCCAACGAAAACATTTCGTGTGGCCTGCAAAAAGGAATGAAAAAACAGTTTAAACGAAATTCAAAAATATATAAAAAACTGGCCACCCACATTGGGTTACTTCCGCTTGTAATGATAACCCCGTCGGATACAAACCTGATTCTGGGCGGCAGCGACGAGCGCCGTAAGTTTATGGACGGCGTTATTTCACAATACAACCAAAACTACCTCGATGATTTGCTGAATTATAACCGGGCCTTGCTGCAACGCAACAATTTACTCAAACAATTTGCTGCCGACCGTTATTTCGATTCCGAGCTTCTTTCCATCTGGGATAGCCAGCTCATTGACTACGGCAGCCGCATCCATGCCGAACGCCAGCAATTTGTCCGAAAACTGATCCCGCTTTTCCAGCAATATTATTCATTTATTTCGCAGGGAAACGAGCAGGTAGGGCTGGTACACCAGTCAGATTTGTACGAAAGTAACCTGGAGGACCTGTTAAATGGTTCACAGCATAAAGACAGAGCTGCACAATACACTACAGTGGGTATTCATAAAGACGACCTGGTGTTTAATATCGATGAATACCCCATTAAAAAGCTGGGATCGCAGGGACAGAAAAAAACTTACCTGGTGGCGTTGAAACTGGCGCAGTACGATTTCATCAAGGAAATTTCAGGAATGAAACCCATTCTGCTGCTCGATGATATTTTTGACAAACTCGATCGACAGCGGGTGGAGCAGATTGTGAAGGTGGTGGCTGACGACCAGTTTGGCCAGATTTTTATAACCGACACCAACCGCGAACACCTCGATGGCATCATCCGGGAGATGGATGCTGGTTTTCGGATGTTCCAGGTAAACTCAGGAACCATTAAACAAGTGATATGAGGAGAAGCAATACACAACCACTCGGCGAAGTGCTGCGCGAGTACATCCGCGAAAAGAAGATGGACCATAAATTAAAAGAAGTGGACGTGGTGCAGTCGTGGGAAAAAGCCCTGGGAAAAACCATTTCGGGCTACACCCGCAATATCTACCTTTCAAAAAAAATATTGTACGTCGAAATCAGCTCCTCAGTTGTTAAAAACGAACTGGTTATGATGCGCGAAGAAATCCGCCAGCGCCTCAATGAACTGGCAGGGGAAGAAATGGTCGGTAAAATTGTTTTTAAGTAGAATGTTTGTTGCGACGCCAGGTCCCCGGAACTAACCGGCTGTTCTTTCCAGCTTCGAGAAGAAAAAATCCGATTCTTTTATGGCATTTTCGTCACTGTCTGAACCATGCACCGCATTTTGCTGCAGGTTGGTGCCATACAATTTTCTCACTGTTCCGTCGGCAGCATTTTCAGGGTTGGTAGCCCCAATCAGTTCGCGAAAGTCTTCCACTGCATTTTCTTTTTCGAGCATTGCCGCAACAATGGGGCCCGAGCTCATAAAACCCACCAGCGACTCATAAAATGGTTTCCCTTTGTGTACTTCGTAAAAAGCACCGGCCTGTTCGGTTGTTAACCGGGTTAATTTCATTGCCTTAATTTTGAAGCCGGCGTCGTTTATCATTTTTAAAATGGCGCCGGTATAATTCTTTTGAAAAGCAGTGGGCTTTATCATTGTCAGAGTGAGATTTTTCGCCATGTGGTTGTGTATTTTTAAATTTTATAATGAACCGCAATATTAACAAAAATTGGATGAATTAACCTTGCACCCGTAGCAGATTTTTTATCTTTGTCCATTCAAATTTTTACTGTTTTGAAAAATACTGAAAATGAGATTTTTACCTCTTTGAAGCACCTTCTTGGCAATCAGCCGGAAAGGGTAGTGGTGGTAACGCATGAAAACCCCGATGGCGATGCCATTGGCACTGCTATTGGCCTGGCCGAGGTACTTGCAGGGTTCGGCCACGAGGTGAAAATTATTGTCCCAAACGATTATCCCGATTTTCTGAAATGGTTTACTTCTGAAATAGAAATTCTGAATTATGACCGCAAAAGAAAACGGGCACAGTCTGTTGTTGATGCGGCTTCTGTATTAATTTGCGTCGATTTCAACGAGCCCAAACGGGCTGCAAGAATGGAAAAGCAGCTTTTGCAGTTTTCAAAACCAAAGGTATTAATCGATCACCATCCTGATCCGGCTGATTTTTGTGATTTTACGATTTCTGAAACACATTACAGTTCTTCAGCCGAACTGGTTTTCGATGTGGTTAACAAAATCGACCTGGGCCATTTAATAAATCATAATGCTGCTGAAGCGCTTTATACCGGCATCCTGACTGATACGGGTTCCTTCAGCCACGGAATTTCGCGCCCCAATACTTTCAGCGTGGTTGCCAGGTTAATGGAGTGGGGGATCGATACAGCAAAAATTCATTCGAACGTTTACAACAATTTTTCGGAAAACCGGATGAAATTGCTGGGGCATTGCCTGAGCAAAAAAATGGAGATTTTCCCGGAATATCGCACGGCAGTTATTTATCTTTCCCAAAAAGAGATGGATGACTATGGTTTCCAGCCGGGCGATACCGAAGGTTTTGTAAATTATCCGCTTTCGGTAAATAATATTGTTTTCAGTGCGTTTTTTACTGAAAAGAAAGATGTGGTGAAAGCTTCGTTCCGGTCGAAGGGAAATTTCCCGGCCAATGCGTTTTCACGCGAACATTTTGGTGGGGGAGGTCACCTGAACGCAGCCGGCGGCGAATCGAAACTGACGCTGGATAAAACGGTTGAAAAGTTCAAGCAACTTTTAAGCGGGTATAAGCATCAATTAAAAGAAACAACTATTTAATATTATAATGAGATGAAAATGAAGATTTATTTAAACCTGGTTTTAGCAGTGGCCGTTACCTTATTTGTTTCTTCCTGCCTGAATATCGACGACGAGGAACAAAAAATCCAGTCAAAGGCGGAAGAGATGGAGGTGCTGAATACCTATCTCGATAGTCTTGCAGCACAGGGACACGACATTGACACCACCTCCATGGGGGTTTACTATGTGGTGATAGACGCAGGGGAAGGAGATTTTGCCCAGCCAGGAGACACACTGGTTGTTGGCTATTCCGGCTACCTTATGGATAATTACATGTTTGATTCTTCTGAATATCATTACTCCGATGGAAAAATGGAATTTGAACTTGGGAATCCACCTATGATTCAGGGATGGGACGATGGTATGCAGGTAATGAACGAAGGGGCTAAAGTACAATTTATTGTACCGTCGGAACTGGCGTACGGCAGCGAAGGGAACAGCACCATACCCCCTAATCAGACCTTGATTTTTGTGATAAAACTGTTTGAAATTAACCCGTAACAGTGAATTAAAAGAAATAAAAAAAACGATAGATAATGAGACACATAGTAACCGGATTCATAATGATAGTAGTGGCCGTTGCCTTTTTTTCATGCAAAGACAATGACCTGGAAAAACTGCGGGAAAACGAGCTGAAGAAACTGGATGAGTTTATCAATGAGAATTATCCCGATGCTGACAGGCAAATGTCTGGTTTATATTACATTGAAGAGATTGAGGGAACCGGGGATACAATAAAATTCGGCGACAGGGTACAGATTTTTTATTCCACCTGGACCATCGACAGTGTACTGATAGATCAAACCAGTGGATATTCGCTTGGTCATCGTTATGAACCCTATGAGTTTGTGGTTGGAAGCGGAGAAGCAATCCAGGGGCTGGAAGAAGCGGTAAGCTACATGAAAAAAGGGTCCAAAGCACATCTGGTTATTCCATCGGAGTTGGCATACGGCCAAAACGGAACCACCGGTGTGAGCGGTTTTACAACCTTGCTGATGGAAGTGGAGGTATATAAAATTTACCCTGCTGAGTCCGGGGAAGAAGAGGAAGATACAGAATAACTATACCCGGCAGCCGTATGCCCCGCAGGTTAAACCAATTCAGCAATGGCGGGACTGTTGAATTCGATACCGGCAGTTTCGATGAATGGTGTGTTTATATTACACGCCCCAACGGCGAACGGTTTGCCCCTTCGGATGTACAATACTTTTCGCGGCTGAAAAAACTGGGAAAGAAACACGGCCCGCGAAAAATTTACGATGATTTTGTAGTTATTTTTAACCGGACATCGGTTAAACCCGACAGCGAAGTGCTGAAAATCATTACCTTGTTAAGTGGTTTTTACGGGAGCGACAGCCTGGAAATGGAAATCTGGCTGAACGTACTTTATGCCGGGATGATTGCCGAGGAGAATAAAGAAAATGCGGTATTGGGGAAGCGGATTAAACGCCTGGGAATGCACCAGGTTTTACTGGACGAAATGTCCCCCGAAACCGCATCGGTGTTTAGCAAAGGAAAAAAATGGAGGGAACTGGACAAACTGATGAAACAAAAAGGGTTCTGAACGATGTTTAAAGTTCAAAATCTACCGGCATAGGATATAAATAACGGTTGACGGTAAAAACCGGAGCCTGGCAACCATGTACCAGTTCTGATACAAACTTCCCGATTTGTGTACCCGACATGTTTGATTCCTGGTGGGTACGGATGATAACCAATCCTGGTTTTTCCTGCTCGATATAGTTGAGTATTACCTTGTGTTTTTGTTCTCCGCGGGCTTTTAAAATTTCAACCCTGCACTCAACGTTCCGTTGCGAAAGCATGTGTTTCAGTTTTTCGGCATTTCTCCAGGCAAGGCTCTGGCGTGCCTCGATATTCATGGTTAAAGCAGTAACAATGGTGATTTCTGCCCCGAATTTTTTGGCAAAATAGGTCGCCCATAAAAGTTTTTTCTGGGTTGACTGAGAAATATCAACCGGGATGATAATCTTTTTGATATCTTCAACCAGGAAGTCTTTGTTGATGGTCATTACAGGGCAGTAAGAACGGCTAATCAATTTATCGGTTTCTTCGCGGTCCAGGGTGCTTGCTGCCCCGTTTTTTTCAATAATGATAAATTCATATCCCCCGTTTTTCGATTGCCTGATTAAAATCCGGAGAGGATTTCCCATCTTAACACGGTACGACAGGTGGTTTAAACTTTCGGCAGGCGCTATTTTTTCAACAAACGCACGTAACTGCTCTAACAATTCATTTCGTAAATTTTTCGTCCTTTTTGCATGGAATATTTTTTCAAACAGGGAAGGTTTTTCAACAATATTATAAATGAAAACCCGCATTCCAAGTTCCCGCTGAAAAAAAAGGGATTGTTTTAAAACGGGCTCATCGGTTTTAACCGGAGAAACCAAGGCCAGTATGTTGTTCGATCTGTATCTCATATTAATTAAAAAAAAAGTCATTTACCCCCTACTACCGGCAATATACGAAAATTGTGAATATCTGGTTTGAATATATTTTGTAAAACATAGAAAATATCCAGTACTGGCGGGGGGTATAAATTCGTCTGAAAACGGGCAACAGCTATAGCAACCTGAATTTTACCCGGAAAGCTTCTGCGGGGTTCGCAGTAAACAATTGTTGAATATCCTGCTGGCTCAACCCGTTTTCCAACAGGGCAGGTATAAAAATTTCACTGATTTCTGTAAACCCCCGGAACTCCCCGCCATTGGGTTCGCCTGGCTTATACCAGCCAGCATCATGCGAAAAAAGCACTTTGTGTAAAAGTCCGTGCCTTTTCATTAGCAGGGCAAACTCTACATATCTTTCAGTGCGGTCGGGGTTAAAATTATCAAATGCAATCCATGCCCCTTTCCGGGCAGCTTCAAGGTGTTTATCGAAATCGGGTTCGTTGTGGGCATGGGTCCAGATAAAAGCCGAGGGATGCACCCCGTTGGTTTCCAGTATTTCCAGTTGCTGAAAGGCGGGTACTGCCAATCCTGTATGCGACATTATGGTCAGTCCGGTAGATTTGTGTGTAATGCAGGCAGCCTCTACCACCTTCTTGTTGATCGCTTCCAGGGGGTCACGTTCTACTGCAATTTTTATAAATCCCGGGAAAACGCCGGTTTCTTCAATTCCGTTTTGCGCCTCGTCAATCCAGCGCGCTGCCAGTTGTTCAGCCGTTTCTTCAAAGGCATGCGGAGGGAGGAATTTGGCATCGACGGCGCTGTAGTAGCCGGTATTGGTTAAAAGCTGCATCCCCGACTTTTCAGCGAGTATTTTCAATAGTTCGGGGTCGCGGCCAAGGTAGGCGGGGGTACATTCCACCAGCGTTTTGTACCCCATTTCTTTTATTTCCAGAAGATAGGGAAGCACTTTTTCCACTACGCTGTCTTTGTCCCAGCGATGATAACCTGTACTGTCGGCACCAATAAAATCTACCAGCAAGTGTTCGTGGTGCAGGGTTTTACCAAGAGCCCCCACCGGTATTTCGCCCTCAACGGTAATTATGGTGGGCGAGTCGGTGCTGCAGGAGATGAAAAGGAACAGGGACAAAAAAAAGAATAAGATTTTCCGGATCAGGTTAAATGGCTTCATCATATCGGTAAACTTTATTTTCAATTTACAAAAAGAAGAATTAAACTTCCACCAAATTATAAAAATTTAAACAAAAAACTTATTTACCAGCTTAAGAAGCCTTCTTTTTGAACGATTTTTTGCGCGGTTTCCTGACCACGAGCAAGGCGCCGGAGATAACCAACAACGCCCCCAGGATGGTTATTGGTGAAAATCTTTCGTGGGATACCCAGTCAACATTCAGGCGAGTTAAAATATCCATTGTAATAAAAGTTATAATGGGGTTCAGAAAAATGATTACGCTTACTTTACTGGCATTGATTAGCCGCAGTGCCTGCGCAAGGCAGCTATAAGCGATAAGGGTGTTCGCCCCGAGAAACAGCAGGAGAAGCCACCAGGTCCAGTGTAACTGAAAAACAGGAGACAAATTGATGATTGGCAGGTAAATAATAGAAGGAATACCGAACAGGAACAGGTTAAGCATGGGAGCCGGGTATTTTACAACCAGTTGTTTTTGCATAACGGCATAAAGCGCCCAGGCCAGGGCGCCGCTAATGGTAAACAAAACGCCAATGTTGTATTGGTCTTTTCCTTCAAAAAAAGCGTGGAGCTGGTCGCTGTAAAAAAAGGCAAATCCAAACAAAGCGATAAAAAAACCGGACATCTGAAACCGGGTAAGCCGCTCTTTAAAAATGATAAATCCCGCCAGCGCCAGGGTAATGGGGCCAAACTGAATAAACAACTGCGCGTTGCTGGGAGTGGTGTAGTGAATGCCCAGCATAAACCCAAGGTAATTCCATGAAAGTCCCAACGCGGCAATAACCAGCAGCAACGGAGGTTTAACGAAAATTTTCAGGGAAGCGGGCTGGTGGTATAGTTGCCAGCCCAGGAGGATAATAAACGCAACAAAAAACCGAAACCAAACAACGGTTTTAGGATCTACCTCACGCACCGCTATCTTCAGGGCAATAGCCAGAAACCCCCAAAAAAAGGCGGTTACGACCGCATAAATGACTCCCTTTGTTTGATTGGACATTAGACTTATTTGTAACAACCGAACTGGTTTATGAATTCAGAATTTCGAAGATTTTATTCACGACTTCAGCCAATTTCGTTGAATTAATCCTTCCGGTTTTTTTAAGAATAATGTTTTTATCGGCTGTAAAAATCCGGTTAGGACGGATGTTACTTGTTTGGTATAAATTACCGAAGGTAAAATCTTTAGGTTCTAAAGTTATTGAGTAAAAATCATTTACATTTTTACTGGTTATTTGGCATAAAATGATGTCATCGCCCCTTAAATCTGACAGAACTAAAGCTGGTCTCCGTTTCGACCGGGATAAATCTGAAAACGGAAAAGGAACAACAACAATTTCTCCTTTTACAAATCTTTCCATGCTTCGTCTTCTTCCGGTTTTAACCAATCTTTAGCAAGCGAGTCCGAACTGGCAAGGTGTGTTTCAATTTTTTCTCCCGTTTTGCGCGATTTTATTTTCCGTATGAACCGGATAACTTCATCGGCAAATTCATCAGGCACATCCTTTAACTCTTCAATAATGATATCTTTTTTAACCGTTGTCATCTTTTTTCTTTTCTGTAAAGTTAAAAAGAAAACCTTATTTGCGCAATTCAGCGCCCAACTCCCGTTCAAAGGCCGTAACCAGCTTTTGCATGGTTTTGTCGATTTGTTTGTCTTTGAGTGTACGTAAATCGTCGCGTAGGATAAAAC
>CAYRBS010000007.1:21894-24299 GCA_964422335.1 uncultured Mariniphaga sp.
GTTTTGTCGATTTGTTTGTCTTTGAGTGTACGTAAATCGTCGCGTAGGATAAAACTTACGGCATACGATTTTTTACCTTCGGGAACGCCTTTGCCTTCATATACATCGAAAAGCCCTACTTCGCGCAGGATTTTCCGTTCGGTTTTGAAGGCCAGCTCCTCTATCTGCTGAAACTTCACCTGCTTGTCGATGAGCAGCGCCAGGTCGCGGCGCACGGCCGGAAACTTAGGCAACTCTTCAAAGGTTACCTTGTGTTTTGCCTGCCTCATCAGCACAGCCTCCCAGTTGATGTCGGCGTAATAAACCGGTTGCTCTACCTCGAATTTATTCAACATTTTTTTTGATACAATTCCCAGTTCCAGCACCGTTTTGTTATTCTCCACATACGCCAGTCCTTCGGAAAACAGTTCGTTTTGGCTTTCCGAAACCTTGAGCATGCTGATAACAAACCCCATCCGTTTCAGTATATTTTCAGCAATGGATTTTAACTGGAAGAAAGAAGTGGGTTGCTGTTCGCCGGTCCAGCTTTCGGGAGTTTTGGCGCCGGTAATAAACAGCCCGAGGTGCTCCTCTTCGTGGTAATTGCGCACCGGGTTTTCTTTCAGTTCCGTTCCTTTAAAGAAATAGCAGTTGCCAAATTCGTACAGTTTCAGGTCTTTGTTCTGGCGGTTGGCGTTGTATGCCACACATTCCAGTCCGCCGAAAAGCAGTATCTGGCGCATGCCGTTCAGGTCGGCACTGAGCGGGTTCAGCAGGTTCACGGTTTGTTCCGCTTTGTATTGTTCCAGTCCGTCGTAATACCCGGCTTTGGTCAGCGAGTTCGACCAGATTTCGTTGAATCCCTGTGCTGTGAGCATTTCGGCCACCAGATTGCGCACCTGGTCGGGGTCGGGTTGTTTCGCATACTGCAGCGACGATTTTACCACCCCCGGTATTTCCACGTTGTTGTAGCCGTAAATGCGCAGGATTTCCTCAATCACATCCGCTTCCCGGGTTACATCCACGCGGTAAGGCGGAACCAGCAATGACAACCCGGTTTCGGATTCGTTTTCAATCTCAATTTCCAGCGAGGTGAGGATTTTTTTGATGGTTTCGTTGCCCAAATCTTTTCCCACCAGCCGGGTAATATTTTTGTAACTGACCTGTACTTTAAAGTGTTCAGCAGGCCGCGGATATACGTCCACAATTTCCGAAGAGATGGTTCCGCCGGCAAGTTCTTTGATAAGTAAAGCCGCCCGTTTGAGCGCATAAATCACGCCGTTGGGGTCGGTGCCGCGCTCGAAACGGAACGAAGCGTCGGTATTCAAACCATGACGTCGTGCAGTTTTACGAATAAAAACCGGGTCGAACCAGGCACTTTCCAGGAACACGTTTTTGGTGCTTTCTTTTACGCCCGATGTGATGCCGCCAAACACACCTCCAATACACATGGGCTCTTTGGTGTTGCAAATCATCAGGTCGTCTTCGTGCAGTTCGCGTTCCACTTCATCGAGTGTGGTGAATTTGGTTCCGGCAGGCAGGGTTTGCACCACCACTTTTCCACCGGTAATCTGGTCGGCATCAAACGAGTGCAGTGGCTGGCCGGTTTCAAACAGCACGTAGTTGGTAATGTCCACCACATTGTTGATGGGCGTGTGGCCAATGGCTTTCAGGCGGTTTTTCAGCCAGTCGGGCGATTCTTTTACCTCTATGCCTGAGATGGTTACACCGGAGTAGCGCGGACAGGCTTCCGGGTTTTTAATTTCCACCGGAATCTCAAGGTTGTGGTTATCCGTTTTGAAATGGTCAACCGGAATGCGCTGGTAGGTCGTGGGTTTTGTTTTGTTCAGAAAAGCGGCCAAATCGCGGGCCACGCCAATGTGCGAACCACCGTCGATGCGATTGGGGGTGAGGTCGATTTCAATCACCCAGTCCGATTTGATGTTGAAATATTCTTTGGCCGGCGAACCGATTTCCACCGAATCGGGCAGCACGATGATTCCCTCGTGGTCGGTACCGATGCCGATTTCATCTTCGGCACAAATCATACCTTCGGAAACTTCGCCGCGTATTTTCACTTTTTTCAGTTTCAGCTCCTGGTCGCCCATGTAGAGCGTGGTGCCCACCGGTGCCACCACTACTTTCTGACCGGCATCTACGTTGGGCGCCCCGCAAACAATGTTTAGCAGTTCTCCGGTGCCAATGTCCACGGTGGTTTTGCTCAGGTGGTCAGAATTGGGGTGATTTTCGCAGGTAACCACCTTGCCCAAAACCAGTCCTTCCATGCCGCCTTTAACGGTTTCCACCTCTTCCAAACCGGCCACTTCCAGCCCGGTTTGGGTTAAGATTTTTGCCACCTCTTCGGGCGATTCATCCAGGTTGATGTAATCTTTTAGCCAGTTGTACGATATCTTCATGATAAAAAA
>CAYRBS010000008.1:0-2942 GCA_964422335.1 uncultured Mariniphaga sp.
ACTGCCTGGTAAAACCTCTTTTTGTTTTTCAGAAATTTTATCCTTGCCAGGGTCAGGTGCGGACTGAACGGACGGTTTTCTTTCTCAAAACCCAGCCTGGCAAGCTTTTCATCGATTTCGGCAGCAAGTTCCAACAACATTTCTGCCTCTTCAATCTTTACAAATAAAACCCGGGGCATCCCTTTCTTTTTAAAAAAGCCCAAACTGTTCAGCCGAAAATAAAAAGTAGCAAACCGGCTGGCAATTTCCTGAAGCGCATTTTTAATCTCATCCACCTGCCCGACGGAGGTATCCCCCAAAAACTTTAGCGTAAGGTGTAAATTATTTTCATCCACCCACTTTATGGCTTCCGGAGCAAGCTCGCTTTTTAATTCTTTCAGCGTATTAAGCAGTCCCGGGAAAGGGTTAACGTTTACGGCAACAAAAGTGCGCATTAAACCAGGCATCGTTAACAGTTAAAGGTATCCAATTTCAATAAGCGAAACAATTTCCTCGAGCACTCTGTCATCCCCTTCCGGGTCGTATTCCGCTTTCAGGTTACTGCCAAACAACCGTGCAATTCCCTGCCAGAATACCGCCGGGACACCTCCCCTGAAATCTTTAATGAGGCTGTAGGAAGTCCGGGAAGTTTCGCGATCAATCAGTTTTAGCAGAATGCGCCCTTCTGTAAGGCTCATCCGTTTCAAATCGTCTTTATACTCATCCAGCAGTTGCTGTTCCAGCTCTTTCATCATCTTCCGGCGTTCTCTGTCGTTATCGAGCGCCTGGTATTTAGGTTCGTATTCATCCAGCATTTCACCGGCCATTTTTGCATAAGGGTACACCTTTTTCACCCTCTTGACATAGCGGTTGTAACGCCGTTCCTGTCTTGCATTTTTAAATTCTTTTGGCGGAATCACCACAATTTCTTCCACATCCATGTATATCACAGAATCGCCATCTTCCACCACTCCCATCATAATATCAACAGAATCTTTCTCCTGCGAAATACTATCCGGCACGATAGCAAGTACCAGTATCACTGCAATTCCTATTTTCATTAACACATTGTTCATCTCAAAAAAAACGAAGATATCCTTTTTCAATTATTGCAAGTACAAAGTTTATATCTTTGGGCCGGTTTTACAACTTTTTTTAATAGATGAAAATGAAAACCTGTATCAATTCAGAAATAGGGAAGTTGCAGGGGGCCCTCATCCACTCACCGGGCTCGGAAGTGGAAAATATGACCCCTGAAAATGCGGAACGTGCTCTTTACAGCGATATTCTAAACCTTTCGATTGCCTCCAGGGAATATGCACAACTGGCAGGGGTTTTGAAAAAAATAGCACCCGTATTTGAAGTAAAAAAAATGCTGGCGGAAATACTGGAAAACCGGGTAGCAAAAATGCAATTACTCCAGGAAATCTGCCATCATGAAGGAATTTCAGGCAGGGAAGAACAGTTAGCGGAAAACGGACCTGCCCGGCTGGCCGGTATGCTGATAGAAGGGGTGGTACTGGAACGGAACAACCTGACCAACTACCTCAGCCGCGAAAAATTTCTGCTGCGTCCACTGCATAACTTGTTTTTTACCCGCGACTCGGCTATGGGAATGAACGGAAATATGTTAATCGGGCGGATGGCTAACCCGGTCCGCGAACGGGAGACCATGATTGTTGAGGCCATTTTTAACCACCACCCTACATTTGAAACTTCCACGCTCAACCCCATAAAACCGATGCACGGAATTCCAATCGATGAAAAAGCAACACTCGAGGGAGGAGATTTCCAGGTAATCAGGGAAAATGTTTACGTAATTGGCACCGGGATGCGTACCAGCACCCAGGGTATTGATTTCATTATTGAAAACATAAAAAAACAGAAAAAAGGAGTGCACCATATAATTGTGCAGGAATTGCCCTCCACCCCCGAATCGTTCATTCATCTCGACATGGTTTTTACCTGCCTGAATACCGATGCCTGCATGGTTTACGAGCCGGTAATTTACGGCCTGAGCCGTTACAAAACCATTTACCTGCGTATTGATAACGGCAAAGTAAAAATCAACGAGCAACCCAATATTCCGGAGGCACTGAAAAACCTCGGCATCGATTTAAAACCAATTGCCTGCGGCGGAAAAAAAGACCCGTGGACACAAGAACGGGAACAGTGGCACAGCGGAGCGAACTTTTTTGCATTTGCCCCCGGCAAAATTATCGGATACGAACGAAATGTGAACACCCTGGAAGAGTTGAACAAAAACGGCTTTGAAATATTAAAAGCGTCGGATGTTATTTCGGAAAAAGTTACCCCGGACGATTACCAAAAATGCGCAATTTCCATTGCAGGCTCGGAACTGGCACGCGGCGGGGGCGGCGCCCGGTGCATGACCATGCCCGTGGCCAGGGCCAACGTAAACTGGTAAAAAAATGCGGAAACTACGTATAAACGAACTGGAACGGCTTTCGGCGGAAGAATTTAAAAACACCCCCAAAACCCCGCTGGTAGTAGTACTCGACAATGTCCGAAGCTGCAACAATATCGGGTCGGTTTTTCGTACTGCTGATGCGCTGCTGTTAGAAAAAATTTACCTCTGCGGGATTACCGCTACGCCTCCCAACAAAGAAATTCACAAAACCGCCCTGGATGCCGAAAAATCGGTGGATTGGGAATACATGGAAAAAACCGAAGAGGCCGTAAAAAAACTCCGGGAAAAAGGATACCTCATTTATGCTGTTGAACAGGTTGAAAACAGTACTTCCCTTGTAGATTTTCGGCCCCCGGAAAATGCAAAGCTTGCCCTTGTTTTTGGCAACGAGGTAAAAGGGGTTCAGCAAAAAGTAATTAACCACTGCAACGGGGCCATCGAAATTCCGCAATTTGGTACCAAACACTCGTTCAATGTGTCGGTGAGCGCCGGCATTGTTCTTTGGGATATTTTTCAGAAATTAAAAGTCTAA
>CAYRBS010000008.1:3042-10083 GCA_964422335.1 uncultured Mariniphaga sp.
AAAACAAGGATTAAAATGAGCACCCCAAAAGCAGTTCCGGAAGAGTTTCTCCATTTTGTTTGGGAGAACCGGCTTTTCTTTTCTGAAAACCTGCAAACATTTAACAACAAACCTCTCACGGTGTTGAATACCGGCCAGCGAAACACCAACTCCGGGCCCGATTTTTTCAATGCGAAAGTAAAAATTGATGAAACCATCTGGGCTGGAAATATCGAAATCCACAAAAAATCGTCTGACTGGGAGAAGCACAACCACACTACTGACAAAGCTTACGAAAATGTAATTTTGCATGTGGTGGAGCAGTGCGACAAGCAAATTTTCCGGAAAAACGGAACGGAAATCGCTACCCTGGAAATGAGCTGGCCGGAACAATTCACCAAAAATTATCAAAAGCTGTTGGAAGCCAAAACCTGGATTGCGTGCCAGGAGCAATTCCACCGGGTGAACCCGGTAGTATTGCAATTAGGTTTTAACCGCCTGATGATTGAACGGCTGGAAGACAAAACCGCAGAAATAAACCGGAGGTTGGAGCAAAACCAGCACAACTGGAACGAAACATTTTACCAAATGCTGGCCCGCATGTTCGGGTTTAAAGTGAATGCCGCCCCCTTTGAATTACTGGCCAAATCGGTGCCCATGCAACTTCTGGCAAAACACAAAAACAGTCTTTTCCAGTTAGAAGCCTTACTTTTTGGTGCCTCCGGCCTGCTCAACGAGGAACTTTTGGGCGATGATTATTTTATAGAACTACGCAATGAATTTGGGTTTCTGCACAAAAAATACGGGTTAACCCCGGTGGAGGCCCACCTTTGGAAATTCATGCGGTTGCGGCCGGTCAATTTCCCAACCATCCGCATTTCGCAGCTTGCCGCGCTTATTCATCGTTCGCAGGGATTGTTTTCAAAAATTCTGGCCACTGAAAATATGGAAACACTTCAAAAACTTTTTCAGGTAAAAGCCTCCGGGTACTGGGATGCACACTACCGTTTCAACAAGCCCACTTCGCGAATACACCCGAAAGAACTGGGTGAAAATTCCATCAACACACTCATTATAAATGTAATTGTGCCGTTTCTGTTTGTTTACGGCGAAAAACAAAATCAGCCCCACCTGAAGGATCGGGCACTCGATTTCCTGGAAAAACTACCTCCCGAGCGAAATTCGGTTATCGGGAAATGGGAAAACCTGGGAGCCGAAGCCCGTTCGGCATTTGAAACACAGGCACTTCTCCAGCTAAAAAACAAACATTGCGATAAAAAGAAGTGCTTGCATTGCCCTGTCGGGAATAAACTGGTAAAAGCTTCTTATTAACACAACGGAACAGAGATGCCCTAAACCGAAAAAAGTTCGGATGCCAGGTTAACCTGCTCGGGGTTCCCCAAAACGTAAGCAATATCGCCGTTGCGAAATTGTGTTTTGAGCGTGGGATGTTCAATAACCTGGTCGCCCCTTTTTACTGCCAGCAAGGTAACCCCGGTTTTTTTCCTTAAATCGATTTCACCAAGGGTTTTCCCGTCGGCAAACGAATTTTGATCGACCCCAATGGCTGAAATATTTACATTGGGGAGTTCATCGAGAATAGACGGCTGGTTTACCATATCCTTTTCGCTGAATGCCCCCAGGTTTTTACTTCGAATCTGAGCCATCATCCGGTTTACCTTTTTCTGCGGATACAATCGTTTCATCAGCACCCTGTTAAAAAGGTCGATGGCAATTTCAAATTTTTCGGGGAAAACCTGGTCGGCGCCTACTTCATAAAGTTGCTGCACATTTTCAACATACCTGGAGCGGACAATTACAAAAACCTGGCTGTTTATTTTTTTCACCTTATCGATTATGGCCAGCGACGGAACAATATCGCCTACCGAAACTACCACCACATCGGCCACATCAACATGGGCTTTCAGCAAAATCGGTTCGTTCACGGCATCCCCGTAAACCACATTATCGCCCTCGTTTATTTTATCTTTGGCAATAATGGGATCAAAAATCACTGAAACGTGTTTTATATCGTAATGCCGGGCCATAATTGAAAGTTTCAGTGCGCTGGCATCTTTCCCGATAATAACCAGGTGATTTTTAAAATCGGGGATTTCAGCCTCTTTTAACGGGAAAAGGCCATTTACCAGGAACCCCGGCAACGGGAGCTTCATAAAACGGTTGGCTAATGGAAGCGAAACATTCATTAATAAAGGAGTAAGGGCCATTGTAATGACCGTAACGGCCAGAAAAAGCTGGTAATTGAATTCTGAAAGCAGGGCATAATCAAACCCCACTTTGGCCAGAATAAATGAAAACTCCCCTACCTGGCTCAGCGCCAGACCAACAAGCACAATACCCCGAAAAGTGTGCCCCAGTATAAACCCGGTAAATGAAGCAATGACCGATTTCAACACAATGACCAGAACTACACTGCCTGCCACAAGCAATATATTCTCTTCCACAAACGAAAGGTTCAGTAACATACCAATGGAAACAAAAAAGAAACTGGTAAACGTGTCTTTAAAAGGTATAAGATTCCCAAATGCATTGTGACTGTATTCCGATTCAGAAATCATGAGGCCTGCCAAAAATGCCCCAAAAGCCAGCGACATCCCGAGTTTGAAGGTGAGCAAAGCAATGGCAAAACAAATGAGAAAAATGCTCATGGTAAACAATTCCTGGTTTTTAGCCAGGGCAATCAGGTGCAGCAACCGGGGAAAAAGCCAGCGGTTGCCCACGTAAACCAATCCAATAATCAACGCAGTTTTCAGAAACAGCAGGAAAATTTCGGTGCTCATATCCACTGAGGGATTACCCAGTAAATTGGTAAACAACAACAGGGGAACCAGTAATAAATCCTGAAAAATAAGTATCCCCAAAACGGTTCTTCCGTAATTGGAGGTAAGTTCAGAACGTTCCTGGAGTAATTTCAAAACCAGTGCCGAGCTGCTCAGCGCAGCCAAAAAACCAAGAAAAAGGCTTCCTTTCCAGTCGATATCGAAAAAAGAGGTCAATAAATAAAACACACCGGCGGTGATGAATACCTGCAACAAGCCGCCAAAAAAAACAATCCGGCGTATTCTTAAAAGGTGTTTTAATGAAAACTCAAGGCCAATGGTAAACAGCAGCAGGATAACCCCTATTTCGGCTAAAATTTCGATGTTATGCTCTTCCTGCACAAGGGCTAAAAGGTGTGGTCCCGCAATAATTCCGGTTATCAGGTACCCAACAACCGTAGGTATTTTCAACCTGTTAAAAAGAAGGTTTACAAAAGTTGAAAGGGCAAATATGATTACGATATCACGTAAAATCGTCAGTTCCATTTCCTGCTTTGTTTTTCTTAATCCGAAATTGAAATGCTTCAGTCTCCTCCTGCGGGAACACAGAGCAGCCCGGCCAGGTGAAAAAGCAATTCAATATACTCAAAATATTTTTTTCCCCGGCGGTTGTGGTTTGTTAAAAATGAAACCAACGCTAAAAATATCCGTCCGGGAAGAAGCAGGCTGGCAGGTTATTGTTCCGGTTCAGCGTCAAACTTTTCGATAAAATCAGTTGAAAGCACCCTGAACTCGGTACGCCGGTTAATGGCCCGGGCAATTTCCTGCTGTTCTTCCGTTAATTCCAAAATAAATTCTTCGGTCAGTTCGTCGCCCCTGTTCAGAAAGTCGTGTTGGCGGGCAAGTTCCCGCGTTACGGTTTTCGGCCAGGTTTCGCCGTATCCTTTTGCCGTCAGCCGCTGTGGATTAATCCCTTCTTCAATCAGGAAATCTACCACACTTTGCGCCCGTTTTTGCGATAATTCAAAATTAAACTCCTCGCTTCCCACATAATCGGTATGCGACATAATTTCCACAGTAATGGTGGGGTTTACTACCAGCACCCTCACCAGCGAATCAAGCGCTGTTTCCGATTCTTCCAGCAGTTCCCAGCTACCAAATTCATAATTTATGTTGTCGATTCTTACGGGGTCTTCGGTGGAAGTCAGCATCAGTTCAAACCTGAAATCTTTGCTGTCCTCCAGGCCGATGGTACTTGCTGCGGCTTTGTCGCGCAAATAGCCATCTTTAAATGCAGCAAATATGTAATCGGTTTCGGGCTGAAGTTTAAACTGAAATTTCCCTTCTTGTGTCCGCAGCCTCATACTTGTTCCATCGGTACCAATTATCTTCACGGTAGCTCCGTCAATTTTACTGCCGGTTTCTTTATCAACCACCTCTCCTTCGGCCCTGAATATTTTCGGGGGAACCTCAAACTCATACAAATCATCGCCGAGTGAGCCTTTCCGGCTGGAACTAAACATTCCTTTATTTTCGCCCTGTACGAAAGCAATGCCAAAATCGTCGAACGGTGAATTAACAGGAAACCCCATGTTTTCAACAGCCCAGGTTCCGTCTTCGTTTTCTTCGGCAACAAAAATATCGAGGCCTCCCATGCCCATGTGATGGTTGGAAGAAAAATAAAGTTCACCATTGTCTCTCATAAACGGGAACACTTCATCGCCGGGGGTATTTATTTCGGGCCCCATGTTTTGCGGGTTTTCAAAAGTACCCCCGCTTTTTTCGGCTTTCCAAATGTCTTTCCCTCCTTGTCCGCCGGGCATGTCGGAAACGAAATAAAGCACCGAACCGTCAGGGCTGAGAGCCGGATGGGCAGCAATCAGGCTATCTCCTGCGAGCTGCAATTTTATGGGATCCGACCAGGAACCCCGCGACTGGGAGGTGGAATATAATTCGGTACCCATTGATTCTGACTTGTCGAAACGGGCACGGGTAAAAACCATCTGTTCGCCGGTTGAAGAAAGGCTTGCAGCACCTTCCTCTTCGCCGGTATTGATTATCAGGTTTTCTTCGAGAAGTTTCGGCTGTTCCCATCTTTGCCGCTGTACACTGTAGGTTGCCCTGAAAAGATCGGAATAATCTTCGCCGGTAATGTTACTTCTTTTTTTCCCGGTAGATGCCTTCCGGGAAGAAGTAAAAATCACTTCATTGTCGCGTCCGGCAACAAAAACCGGGGCGTAATCACTTTCGCGCGAGTTAATTTCTTTGATGGGGTTTACAATATGCCTTGTGGGATTGGCCACCCAGTCTTGCGTTTTGCTGATGGCTTCCAAACCAGCTTCTGCCCTTTCGTCGCCGGGAACCGAATCGAGGTAGGCCCGGTAATTTTCCACTGCCTCCTCGTAATCCTGGGAAGCACGCAACATTTCAGCATAATTAAAAATAGCAACAGGATCGGGGTACCCGCGGAGAATGGCATTTCTGTAATACAAGGCAGCCCGTTCATAATCGCCAATATTGTGGTAACATTCGGCAATGGCATACGCATATTCCCTGCGTTTTACCCGGTCTTTTTCTTTGCGGCTCGCCTTCCGGTATTTTTCAATTGCCTGGTGGTATTCGCCTATATTATGCGAAATTATTGCATCCCTGCCCAGTTTGCCTGCGCCGCACGATGCCAGAACAACTACGAAAATTGAAAAAATGATTAACCTGAAGTATTTATTCATTCCCATCGTTACTTACGGAAAGTAAAAGTAAATTAATTTTTTTATTGGCTGTAAAAATAACGGCTTTATGGTATTTTAAGTATAGAATAACAAAAAAAGAGGCCGTGCAGAGGGCCCCTGATTTTACAAAAATATTTTCAGCAATCAATACCTGTAATGGTCGGACTTAAACGGCCCGTCTTTGGGAATGCCAATGTACCGTGCCTGTTCGTCGGTAAGGCGGGTTAATTTTACTCCCAGTTGATCCAGGTGAAGGCGTGCCACCTCTTCGTCCAGTTTTTTGGGCAGGCGGTACACATCAATATCGTAATCGTTTTGCCAGAGATCGATTTGGGCCAGCGACTGGTTGGTGAATGAATTACTCATAACAAACGACGGATGGCCGGTGGCGCATCCCAGGTTTACCAGGCGCCCTTCGGCCAGCAGGAAAATACTGTGCCCGTCGTCGAAAGTAAATTTATCAACCTGTGGTTTAATATTCAGTTTTTTAATCCCGGGCCATTGATGTAGTTTCGTTACCTGTATCTCGTTATCGAAATGACCAATATTGCAAACAATCGCCTGATCTTTCATTTTCGACATGTGTTCTGCGGTAATCACATCTTTATTTCCGGTGGTGGTTACAAAAATATTTCCTTCATCCAGGGCATCTTCCATGGGTTTTATCTCGAAACCTTCCATGGCAGCCTGAAGGGCACATATCGGATCGATTTCGGTTACAATAACCCGGGCGCCATATCCGCGCATCGACTTGGCACAGCCTTTTCCCACATCGCCGTAACCGGCTACTACCACCACTTTTCCGGCAATCATTACATCGGTTGCCCTTTTTATTCCATCGGCCAGCGATTCACGGCAGCCGTAAAGATTATCGAATTTTGACTTGGTAACCGAGTCGTTCACATTGATGGCAGGGAAAAGCAGTTTGCCTTCCTCCTTCATCTGGTAAAGCCGGTGAACTCCGGTTGTTGTTTCTTCGGAAACACCTTTTAAGTCTTTTGCAGCATTGTGCCAGCGTTCGGGCGATTTGTTCAGTATCTGTTTCAGAATTTTGTTCAACTCCACTTCGTCCTCTCCTCCGGCAGGCAAATCAAGGATTGCGACATCCTCTTCGGCCTCGTAACCGCGGTGAACCATTAAGGTAGCATCGCCCCCGTCGTCAACAATCAGGTGGGGCCCTTTTCCGTTGCCAAAATTAAGTGCCTGGTCTGTACACCACCAATACTCTTCAAGCGTTTCGCCTTTCCATGCAAAAACCGGAATTCCGGAAACCGCAATGGCGGCGGCAGCATGGTCCTGTGTTGAAAATATGTTGCAACTTGCCCAGCGGACTTCAGCGCCCAACTCAACCAGCGTTTCAATTAACACTGCCGTTTGAACGGTCATGTGCAGGCTGCCCATAATGCGGGCTCCTTTGAGTGGTTTGGAGGGACCAAATTTCTCACGGATCGACATAAGGCCCGGCATCTCTTTTTCAGCTATGTCAATTTCTTTTCTGCCAAATTCGGCTAAGCCGGTGTCGGCAACTTTGTATTTTAATTTTTCGTTTACTG
>CAYRBS010000008.1:10183-24257 GCA_964422335.1 uncultured Mariniphaga sp.
ACATCATTTATGTAATAGTCGATATTAAGCCGCGTTCCCGAGTTTACAATGGCCTCCACTTCCGAAATTACATCGTTTACTTCTACTCCTTTGGAATTGGCAATGTCTTCAAACGATAGTTTGCGGTCGATGCTTTGAATGATAAAAACTTTCAGCTTTGATTTGTTAGCCACTGTGCGCATCACAAAGTCTTCGGGCCGATCTATTTCGTTTTCATCAACGTATTTTTTTATCAGATCCACAAAATCTTTTCCATACCTGCGGGCTTTCCCCTGTCCAACCCCTTGTATTTTCTGCAGTTCTTCAAGGCTGATGGGGTACTGAATGGACATATCGGCCAGCGAGGGATCCTGGAATATTACAAAAGGCGGTAATTTTTTGCGATTTGCAATTTTTTTACGCAAATCTTTCAACATAGCGAATAAAACGGGATCGCCGCCTGTTCCACCCGAAGGTGCCCCGCCTGACCCCTCCGATTCCACTTCCTCGTCGTAGTCATGGTTTTTCACCAGCATAAAAGAAGTGGGGTTTTCCAGAAACTTGTGCCCTTCTTTGGTAACCTTCAGCAAACCATAATTTTCAATGTCTTTATTTATGAGGCCGGCAATCATCGACTGCCTGAATACGGCATTCCAAAACCGCTCGTCATGGTCTTTTCCGGCACCAAACGATTTGAGGGTGTAATGCTTAAACGACTTGATAGCCGCTGTTTTATTCCCGATAAGGATATTGGCTATGTGTTCTCCTTTGTATTTTTCGTTTACCTCCAGAATGGCATTCAGCGCTCTCACCACTTCGTCTTTTGCCTCCACCTGTTCTTTTGGGTTCAGGCAGTTGTCGCAGTTTCCGCAATTTTGTTGTTCGTAAGTTTCGCCAAAATAGTGAAGTAAAATAATACGCCGGCACAAAGCTGATTCAGCGTAGGAAACCGTATCGAGCAACAGTTGCTTCCCTATTTCCTGCTCAGCAACCGGTTTGCCATGCATAAATTTTTCCAGTTTCTGAATGTCTTTATAACTGTAAAATGTGATGCATTTCCCTTCTCCCCCATCTCTGCCGGCGCGTCCGGTTTCCTGGTAATAGCCCTCCAGGCTTTTGGGTATATCGTAATGAATGACGAACCGCACATCGGGTTTGTCAATGCCCATTCCAAAAGCGATGGTGGCCACAATCACATCCACATCTTCCATCAGGAATTTATCCTGGTTTCCCGAACGGGTAGCAGCATCCATCCCTGCATGGTATGGCAGCGCTTTAACCCCGTTCACCTGAAGTGTTTCTGCTATCTCTTCCACTTTCTTCCGGCTCAGACAATAAATGATGCCCGATTTCCCTTCGTTTTGTTTAATAAACCGGATGATTTGGTTTTCGGGTTTCACTTTTGGTTTGACCTCGTAATAGAGGTTGGCCCGGTTAAACGAAGCTTTAAATACCCTCGCATCGAGAATGCCCAGGTTTTTCTGAATATCGTGCTGCACCTTGGCGGTAGCTGTAGCGGTTAATGCAACCACGGGCGCTTTCCCGATTTCATCCACAATGGGCCTGATGCGGCGGTACTCGGGCCGAAAATCGTGGCCCCATTCCGATATACAGTGCGCTTCATCAATGGCATAAAAAGAAATTTTTACATTCTTTAAAAATTCAATGTTTTCTTCTTTTGTCAACGACTCGGGTGCTACGTAGAGCAATTTTGTTTTGCCCGAAAGCACGTCGTTTTTAACTTCCTGAATGGCAGCTTTTGACAACGAGGAATTTAAAAAATGGGCCACATTGTCCTCGGTTTGCATCCCACGTATGGAATCTACCTGGTTTTTCATTAAGGCAATTAACGGAGAAATTACAATGGCCGTACCATCGAGCAAAAGGGCCGGTAATTGATATATGAGCGACTTGCCACCTCCGGTAGGCATCAAAACGAACGTATTTTCCCCCTCTACCACACTTCTGACAGCTTCTTCCTGTTGTCCTTTAAAACGATCGAAACCGAAATATTGCTGTAAATATCCCGTTAATGATATATTCTTGTCCATAAAATTCAAATCTCCCTAACTTCCTTCTATCTTTTTTGCGAGTTCTAAATTATTAAAAGTAAGAAAAATGGCAATACTAATTCATTTTTTTTATCATTTAATAGCATTCTTTTAAATTAATGGTTTGCGGAGAATGTACTAATGTCAGGAAGTATTTATATTTGTGGAGTTTTTTTAAAAAAATTCACGATAAATGAGCGAAGAAACAAAAACAGAGAAACAACAAAAGGGGAAGGGAAAGCGTAAAGATAAGCAGGGTGTAAAAACGGCTTATGCAGAAATGTCGTTTTTGGAACACCTGGAAGAACTGCGCTGGCATATTATCCGCTCGGCCCTTACCATTATAGTAATTGCCGTTGTAGCATTTATTTTAAAAGATTTTATTTTCACCAAGGTAATACTCAATCCGCGTACCCCTGATTTCTGGACCAACCGGATGTTTGCCAAACTCGCTGACCTGGTGGGTACCGATGCCCTGAGAATAAACCAGGTTCCCCTGGAACTGATCAGCATTAAAATTGCCGGTCAGTTTATGACGCATATCTGGGTTTCCATCATTGCGGGGTTTATTATTGCCTCGCCGCTCGTTTTCTATGAATTCTGGCGTTTTATTAAGCCGGCACTTTACGATAACGAAAAGAAATATGCCGGAGGGGCCGTGTTTTTCACGTCGGTACTGTTTATGATGGGCGTACTTTTCGGATATTATTTAATTGTACCCCTGTCTGTCCATTTTCTGGGCACCTATAACGTGAGCGGAGAAGTAACCAACCAGATTAACCTGAAATCCTACATTGGTTCGGTCACCTCCATTTCGCTTGCTGCCGGTGTGGTTTTCCTGATACCTATTTTTTCCTATTTTCTGAGCAAGGTGGGAATACTTACCCCGCAGGCAATGAAAACTTACCGAAAACATGCATACGTTGTTATGCTATTGCTGTCGGCTATAATTACACCGCCTGATATTTTCAGCCAGATAATGGTATGTTTCCCGCTTGTATTTCTTTATGAAATTGGGATAATGATTTCACGCCGTGTAGTTAAAAAACGTGAAAAAGAGATGGATGAGATATAAGAGATTCCTTAAAATACGTTATTTGCCCAAATGAAACGAGCAGAATCCGGCGAACACAATACATTAAATACAATTTACTGGAATGAAACTTCGTGCTGAAAATATTGTAAAGAAATACCGGAAAAGAACCGTTGTAAAAGGGGTTAGCTTTGATGTGGAACAAGGAGAAATTGTAGGATTGCTTGGCCCCAACGGAGCCGGCAAAACCACCTCTTTTTACATGATTGTCGGATTGATTCAGCCCCTGACGGGAAAAGTATTTCTGGACAATGAAGATATTACCGGGTTGCCGGTTTACAAACGGGCAAAAAAGGGAATCGGTTACCTTGCCCAGGAAGCCTCTGTTTTCAGGACCCTTAGTATAGAAGACAACCTGAAGGCCGTGTTGGAAATGACCAACTACAGCAAAGAATACCAGCGGGAAAAGGTGGAAACCTTGCTGTCTGAATTCGGATTGCAACACATCCGCAAAAGCAAAGGCGTTCAACTCTCGGGCGGTGAACGGCGGCGTACCGAAATTGCCCGCGCACTTGCCATCGATCCCAAATTCATATTGCTCGATGAGCCATTTGCAGGGGTCGATCCCATTGCAGTGGAAGATATCCAGGAAATAGTAATTAAATTGAAAGAGAAGAATATCGGGGTCCTCATTACCGATCACAATGTACATGAAACCCTTACAATTACCGATCGCTCCTACCTGCTGTTCGAAGGCTCCATTATGAAAGCCGGTTCTGCAGAAGAACTGGCAAGCGACGAAGACGTACGCCGGGTTTACCTTGGTCAAAACTTTGAACTTCGCTAACCCAAAGTGCACTCCAGTCACTTTTGTTACACCTGCGAAACACCGTAAGTTAATATTCGACCCAAAAATTACACCCACCCAAAAAATTTTAAAAGAAAATTTGGTGGATAACAAAAATGAAGTATTTTTGCAGTCCCAATTTCAGGGAAACATATGATGGCCCGTTCGTCTAGGGGTTAGGACGCCAGGTTTTCATCCTGGTAGCAGGGGTTCGAATCCCCTACGGGCTACTTAATTTTTTAAGGATTTAAAAATAAAAAATGGCAAATCACAAGTCAGCTTTAAAGAGAATAAGGCAAAACGAAAAAAAACGGGTTCACAACAGGTATTATGCCAAAACCACCCGTAGCGCGATTAAAAAGTTGCGGAACGAAACAGACAAAGAAGAAGCTGTAAAAAGGCATTCATCTGTTATTTCAATGATTGATAAACTGGCAAAAAAGAATATCATTCACAAAAATAAAGCCGCCAACCTGAAATCGAAACTGGCTGTTAAAGTCAACAGTTTATAAAACGATTTTTCCAGACGATATAACTGAAGCCTCTCCGTTCCGGAAGAGGCTTTTTTGTGTTGGTAACCTGCCCCGGAACCAGCCAAATCATCCATTCCCACTTGATTTTTCCATTTAATTCCTGTTTTTATTCTGATTAATTTGCTTATTTTTAGGCATACTCCAAAAAAATGAGCGAATACAAGAAGTTAAAAATTAAAGAGTGGGCCGTGGAAGACCGCCCCCGCGAGCGGCTCCTTTCACACGGTCCGAGAATTCTTTCCGATGCCGACCTGATTGCCATCCTTATTGGTTCGGGAAACTCCGATGAAACAGCCGTTGAACTGGGGCGCCGCATTCTTACATCGGTGAACAACAACCTCAACGATTTGGGCCGAAAAGGAATCGACTACCTGAAAACCTTTCACGGAATTGGCGAAGCCAAAGCCGTATCGATTGTAGCTGCGCTGGAACTTGGAAAACGCCGGAAAGAAGCCGAAGTTTTTGTAAAGAAGAAAATTACCAGCAGTCGCGACGCCGCCGATTTTTTCATGCCCCTGCTGGGCGATCTCAACCACGAGGAATTCTGGGTAATGCTGCTCGACCGTGGCAATAAAATTACCGACCATTTTATGATTAGCCAGGGAGGCATTGCCGGCACCATAATCGATGTGCGCATTATCCTGAAAAATGCCCTCGAAAAACTGGCTGTTTCCCTCATCCTTTGCCACAACCATCCGTCGGGCACCATGGAGGCATCCGATGCAGATCTGAAAATTACCCGCAAAATGAAACAAGCGGCGGACTTGATGGACATTTCGGTACTCGACCATATCATAATCGGACAAAACCGTTATCTTAGCATGGCAGACGAAGGAATGATGCAATAAAAAACCAGAGCCGATATGATATTGATCTACACCGATGAATTGAACCCGCGTATTGAATACATTTCAAAGTTAATTTTTACCACTATCCTGCAAAACGAAGTTTCATTCACCACCAACTCTTCAGAATTTTTGAAGTCCGGGTTGCCCAAAATAAATTACTCCTACGAAAAGTTTGGGGATGAATTATACATTAAACCGCACCGTTTTCTGCACTGCAAGGCACTTATTCAGCCCAACATCCAGCCGGTGTGGTACAACGGGGAAAAATATTTTTTTGAAAGCTCGGCAGATTCCGTTCTGCCTTTCGATCCGCTGGCAGCATCGTTTTACCTGGTTACCCGCTACGAAGAATACCTGGCAACACCCCGCGGCAAATATAACCGGTACCCCGCCGGCGAAAGTATTCTTGAAAAATACGGTTTGCTGAAAAAACCGGTCGTTAATATCTGGGCACGTTTGCTGGCCGGGATATTGAAATCGAAGTTCCCCGGGCTGGAATTTCCGGAGCCCAAATTCGAATTCCTTACCACCATCGATATCGACAATGCCTGGGCTTATTCACATAAAGGTTTCTGGAGAAGCCTGGGGGCCCTCGCCAAAAACATTTCAAAAGGAAAACTGCAGGAAGCCCGCAACCGCCTACAGGTGTGGCAGGGCAAACAAAAAGATCCTTACGATACTTACCAGTTTATCGATGAAGTTTTTCAGGGAAACGAAAACAGGGCAATGTTTTTCTTCCTTCTGGGCGATTACAAACGCTATGACAAAAACATCACATGGAAAAACAAACACCTTCAGAAATTAATACGAAAAACAGCTGCCAACTATCCGGTGGGCATCCATCCTTCTTATTCATCGAGTAAAAAGAAAGGCAGAAAAAAGCTGGAAACCGAAAAAGAAAGGTTACAGAAAATTACAGGAACCGACGTAAAGAAAAGCCGTCAACATTTTTTGCGACTCCGGTTTCCACGCACTTACCGCCGTTTGCTGAAGGCTGGTATTATGGAAGATTATACGATGGGATACTCTTCCCATACAGGATTCAGGGCCGGAATTTGTACCCCGTTTTATTTTTACGACCTGAAAAAAGAGGCCGCTACCCCATTAAAAATAATTCCGTTCCAGGCGATGGATGTTACCCTGCTCAATTACATGGGGCTCACCCCCGGTGAAGCGCTGGAAGAAATTGAAAACCTGATGCAGGAAGTTAAAAATACAGGCGGTACCTTTTCAACTATTTGGCACAACGAAACGTTGAACAACCAGGGCGACTGGAAAGGCTATCGCGAAGTTTTTACAAAAATGAACCAAACAGGATTTGAATGGGCCAATGCTTAAAGGGAAAAAATTAAAATATCTGAAGCACAGCGAAATTGATTACGAAAAATGGGATCGTTGCATTTATGAAGCACCCAACAGCCGGGTGTATGCAGCAAGCTGGTACCTCGATCGTACGGCCATTGTGTGGGATGCGCTGATTTTGGGCGATTATGAATTTGCTATGCCTCTTCCCTACCGAAAAAAATTGGGGATCAGCTACTTGTACCAACCTTTATTCAGCCAGCAATTGGGAATTTTTCCTTCTCCACCAGCCGAAATTGCATTGGAGTTTTACGCCATCGCTGTCCGGAATTTTCGCTATTCCGATATTCAACTCAATGCCTGGAACCTGCCTCCCCTGTATTTATCGGGCGCCAGGTTTTATCCCCGTAAAAACTTGCTGCTCCCGCTCGATGCCGATTACGAAACCCTTTTATCGAACTATTCGAAAAATGCCCACCGTAACATTGCAAAGGCCAATAACAACCGGCTGAATTTCGTTGAAGGAATCAAAATGGAAGATTACCTTTCACTTAAACAAAAAAACCTGCCGGTAAAATTTACCAAAACCGATTTTCAAAAACTGAAAAGTATTATTGCATACAGTCAGTACAAAGGATTTGGAGAAATTGTGGGCGTTTATACTTCGGGAAATGAATTGTGCGCAGCTGTATTTTTCTTCCGGTGGAAAAACAGGATTATCTATATGAACGCCGTTTCAAACAAGGAGGGAAAAGAGCAGCGGGCAATGTTTTTTTTAATCGACCATTTCCTGGAAGCCAGCGCCGGAACCAACCTGACCCTCGATTTCGAAGGGTCGATGCTGCCGGGGGTTGCCCGGTTTTTCGAAGGTTTTGGAGCTATTCCCGAAACGTATTACCGGATGAAATTTAACCGGCTCCCTTTCCCGATACGGTGGATCAAAAATTATTCAGAATGAGCACACTTCCCCGTTTTCTGAGCCAGCAGGCCGGCAGATATTTTTCAACTAAATGGCTTTTAAAAAGAAAAACGCCCTGCTTTTTGCCGTTTTACCATGTTGTAAGCGATGAAAAATTACCACATGTTTTAAACTATCCCTACCGGAGCATAAGCCGGTTTGAGAAAGAACTCGACTTTTTTCTGAAATATTTTCAGCCGGTTTCGCTCGAAGACCTGAACTCCGGAGGCGTTGCCGGTAAAAATGCTTTTCACCTGAGTTTCGACGACGGCCTGCGCGAATGTGCCGAAGTGGTGGCGCCTATCCTGTTAAAAAAAGGAATTCCGGCTACTTTTTTTGTGAATACAGCTTTTATTGACAACCAGGGATTGTTTCATAAATACAAAGCCAGCCTCATTTTAAACAGGCTTCGGGAAAAGCCAAATCCGGAAGCTGAAGAATTACTGGCAAAAAGCGGGCTCGCCGGAACAAATATTTTAACAGCCGGCATCCCGCAGGTGGAAATTTTAAACGATGCTGCAAAAATACTGGGAATCGGGTTTGATGAATTCCTGGCGAAACAAAAGCCCTATTTAACTTCCGGGCAGATTAAAAAACTGGCCGGAGACGGTTTTTCCATTGGCGCCCACAGTCACAGCCACCCGGAGTTTTGGAAAATTACGGAAGAGGAACAAATCGGTGAGGTTAAAAAAAGCATGGCACAGGTGAAGAAGCTTATAAATCCGTCAGTCCGGGCTTTTTCGTTTCCATTCACCGACTCAGGCGTGCCGGCCCGGGTTCTGGAAACCATAAAAAAGGAAAATATTTGTGATCTGACTTTTGGAACCGCAGGCGTGAAAAACGATGCATTTGATTTTCACCTGCAGCGGTATCCGGTTGAAATCCCCGGAGATTTTATCCGCAACCTGAAAGGGGAATTTATCTATTATGAACTTCGGAAATGGATGGGAAAAGCCACAGTAAAACATTGAAGCCGGAAATACAGAAAATACGGTTGTCGGAGCTCGAAAGTTTTATCGGGAGCAAAACTTTCCGGAAAGCGCCGGTTGTGCCAATTTCTCCGTCACGCGCCAGGTCATATCTGGAAAATCCTCATGGAAAACCCGATGACGTGGCGTTGTACCTTGCTGTTTGGAAAGGAAATCTGGTAGCATTCCGCAGTTTGTTTGCCGGGGTTGCCCAAACAAAAGCAAAAACCTTCCGGTTTGGCTGGAGCAGCGGTGCCTGGGTGCACCCTGAATTCCGGAGGAAAGGGTTGTCGAAGCAGCTTTTAAAAATGGCGCTGGAAGACTGGGGAGGCCGGTTAATGATTACAAATTATGCCCCCGAAGCAGAGAAACTGATACTTTCCACAAACCTGTTCCGCCCCATCCATCAGTTTGAAGGCGCCCGGGCCTACCTTTTTCCCAAAACGGTTAAGCTGATCCGTTTTGCACGACAAAACGGGACAGCTAAAATAATGTTGTCGCTAACCGATCTATTAATCAGCGGATTCTCGACGTTTCAATCGCTGTTTTTCAGCCCCAAAAAGCACCCTGAAATTTGGTTTGAGGAGTTGGGATTTCCTGATAAAGAATGTTTTCAGTTCATTGAAAAGGGAAAGGAAAATTTTTTGTTTCCCCGGGGAGAAGACGAGTGGAAGTGGATTTTTCGTTTTCCCTGGATTTCTGACAATAACCGTGCAGTAAAAGAAAAGTACCCGTTTTCGACTTGTTCAGCCTCCTTTTTTTACCGAACGGTAAAAGTACGGGTAAAAAATAAACTGAACGGGATTTTCATTTTTTCGGTTCGCGAAGGGCATTTGAAAACGCTTTCTTTCTGGTTGCCGCCGGGTTTGGAAAATGAAACCGCCCGGTTTTTAAAACAATATTGCGTGAAGCATAAATTGGAAATGATCACTGTAAATAATTCCGGGATTGCCCGGCAGCTTTTTGCCCGAAAATTTCCGTTTTTGCACGTAAAAAAAACGGGAAAGAAAATATACAGCTCGTTTGATGTTTCGGGAGCAGAAGGGTTTCTGTTTCAGGATGGCGACGGCGATACCGTTTTTACTTAATACGGGCATTCACAACATCAGTCAATTTTCTCATACAATCCATAAATTACCGGATTTCCCTCCCTGACATTTATTTTAAAATCATCGATTAGAAAAGTATTCCCTCCTTTGTTCCAGACATAAACCTTTAATATTATATCGCTGTGATTCAAATTAATATCCGATAACTTCATGGAATGATGAATGGTAATCCAATCACCGGGCAGCCCGGATGATCCGATAAACTTTTCAAAAGGAGTGCTTTCCCAGTGAATGGATTCCCCGTGTGATTCCAAAGTAGCAACTAAAAATGTTTCATGAATGGTGTTTTCAATTTTGGCTTTTACTGAAATATCAATGAAATTATTTGAGTTGGAAATAATCCGGTCCAATTCATGGGTAAATTCCGATGAAAATTCGGAATCACTATCAACCCGATACGAATAGTTACCTGCGTACCGGATCGAATCAATATAGTTTGATTTATTGATTGCCCCCCAGTTTTCTGAATCGTTAGCTTCGAACCCAAATGATTCAACATTTTCAGTTTTATTCCCTTCTGTTTTTGAGAACAGGTAAGTTGTTCCGCCGGCATAATTTTTCTGTTCCACAATGCCTGGGAAATAATCCTGAATGATGGGCACCGTGTTGGGCGGATTGGAAGAAACACAACCAAAATACAGGTAACTTGCCGAATTCTGCTCCTCCAGAAATTGAATTAATCCGGCCTCATTTTGAAAGGAATCAAACCAGAAAAAACCGGAATCTGCATGGTGTTTGGCCAGGTAATAATCTGTAATTTTCTGATGTGAATCCAATATGGAAACAATATTGTCATGATTTTCAGTTGCTTCCTGGTGGTTCAACACTATTTTTTCATAAGGCGAATGGTAGAATAAATTGTAATGATTTCTTTCGGCAATTAACGAATAAATATTCACTGTAAAGATGGCAGCAACAATCATTACATTGACTTTTACACGTTGATTTCCAATGTGCCCGAACAATAAAAAAAACAACGCCCAGAAGCTGAAAATCAAAACAGAATATTGTAAAACAGCATTAAAATATTTTGAATAAAAAAATCCGATTAAAAAAGGGAGCAAAAACCAGCATCCTGACAGAATAAATATTTTCAATCTGAAGTTTTCTTTTCTAACATGCAGAAGTCCAAAAAGAACAAGTGCAAGTGCAAGCAAGACGGAGATTACAGAGAAATTGAAAATATAAAACAGGTAATTAAAAATGAACGTATTGTCCGGCTTTCCCAACCAACCTTCCACTCCTCCCATGCTAAGCTGGTGGAAAAATATATTGAGATGCGGAAGGTAAATCAGGAAAATAAACACCCCGCTCAATACGTATCGAAGCAAATACCTTTTTTGAATCAAAAACAACCCGCTAAAACCAACGATTGCGGCAAAAAGTAAACTGAAATGATGATTGTAAGCACAAAGAGAAGATGCAAGAATGTAGAAAAATGAATTTTTCCAAAAATGCCTGGGCGAAGGTTCCATCAATTTCGTCCAATACCAAACCATGAGGAGTGAAAAAAACAGTCCGCTGACGTATGGCCTGGCAATTTGACTATACATTACAGAAAACTGCACACTTGCAAGAAAAGAAGCAGCAATCAGGGCGACTGTTTCATTCAACCATTTTTTAGCAATTAAATAGATCAGAAGAACGGAAAAAATACCCATTAAAGTAAATGGAAGTTTCACAACCCATTCTGCCATTCCGAAAAGCCTGACCCAGTAATAAAGGAATACCTGAATTCCCGCGGGGTGTCCGTCAATTTTCACCCCTTTTTCAATTAACTCCGGAAAACTATCGAAGCTGGTACGGAACAATGCGCTAAATTCGTCGTGTGTGAAAGGAATTGCTGAAAAATGGTAGAACCGTAACAGGGCGGCAACACTGAGGATAAATAAAAGAATTGTCTTATTCGATAGTTTCATTTTATACGGTTGTTGACTGATACATAAACAGCACCTAAAAATAGAAAGGATTTTTCATTGTTGAAGAAAGAATGATGGGATGAATGAAAAATTCTTTCATATCCGAAAGAATGCCCGTTACTATTAACAACAATTTGACCGAAAATTTCCATTTTTGCACGGGATTAACCGGACAGAAAATATACAGCTCGTTTGACGGTTCCGGTGCGGAAAGTTTTCTGTTTCAGGATGGCGGCGGCGATACAGTGTTTACATAATTTGATGAAAATGGAGGTAAAAATTTTAGGGAACAACCATTCAGTATTCGATCAATACCTGGCAGAGATCAGGGATATATCCATTCAAAAAGACCCGTTACGGTTCAGGGAAAACCTGTACAGACTGGGCGAACTGTTTGCTTACGAAATTAGCAGGGAGTTGAAATACACAATAACGGAGGTAACTACACCGCTGGGAGTTGCCCGGGTTCCAAAAATGGAACAACAACCGGTACTGGCAACGATTTTAAGGGCTGGCCTGGCGATGCACAACGGACTGCTGAAAATACTCGACCGTGCCGAAAACTGTTTTATCTCCGCCTTCCGGAAATATTCAGACGATGAAGGTTTTGAGATAGAATTTGAATACATGGCCTCGCCCTCACTCGACGGTAAAGTGGTGATTTTATCGGACCCCATGCTGGCTTCCGGTAAGTCGATGGAAATTGGATATAAGGCGTTGTTCAGCAAAGGAACGCCTTCTCATATTCACCTGGTGGTCATTATTGCCAGCCAGCAAGGGGTCGATTACATTACAAATGCCATAAAAGCTGAAAATGTGACGCTTTGGCTGGGCGCCATTGATGAAGGCATGACTTCTAAATCGTACATCGTACCCGGCCTGGGCGATGCCGGCGACCTGGCTTACGGCGAAAAAATTGATTCGAAGTGATGGCTGAAAGCATGAAACCATCATTCCCGCGCAGGCGGGAATCTCAAAATTTTTAGCAGCTTCCCGTTTTCGCATGAATGACAGCTCTGAAAATGCAGGTACTTTAAAAGTAAACTTCTACATTCACTGCATCGCGGTCAAACCCTTTTTCTTTCAGAATCTCCATGGCGTCGAAAATCATGTCGCTGTTTCCACATAAATAAAAACTGGAATTTTTATCGAATTCCGCCTCCTGAAGGTACCCGGTAAGCCGGCCGTTATAATGGCCAGACTGATCGCGTGAGGTGCAAAGCAGGTACCTGTCGCTTTCATATTCTTCCCGTTCATAAGCTTCGTTGCCATAGCGCACTCCGTGAATAATACGGTAATCAATCCCCGGATTACTTTTTACCATGCTATGAAACGGGGCAATGCCCGTACCACTGGCAATAAAAACATGCTGATGGGTATCACGCTTTTTACTGTCGAGGGCAAACCGTCCAAAAGGTCCATGAATTTCCACCATGTCTCCTTTTTTCAGGTGTTTCAGTTTGGGCGAAAAATAGCCGCCATCCACTTCTTTTACCAACAACTCCAGATAATCGGCTTCTTCGGCATTGTAAATGGAATACTCACGGCTTTGGTAATCGCCTGCAATGGAGAGGGAAATATGTTGTCCGGCCTCAAAGGAGAACCTGCTTTTTGGAAGCTGCAGAATAAATGTACTTTCGGTTAAAATTCGAATATCCAACACCCTGTAATAATTGGTATCAATCTGTACTTCAGGTTTCATTTCAATTGTCATTTCGTCTCAATGTTTTTATGAATTGCAAAAATAGTATCTGTGGCAGAATAAAAGACTATTTGGTATCTTATTTTACCGGTTATTTTAGAGAATTAACCGATTTTTAACACAATTGTTCGGTGTAAAAGGAATAAATTTAAACAGAATTCAGAATTACAGACAACAACAGAAACCTGGCAAAAGCCAGCAAACAATTAAAACATGAAAACACTGATCGCTTATGCAACCACACACGGTTGTACCGAAAAAATTTCGGAACAAATGAAAAGCTACCTGGGAGGCGATGTTTCCCTGGTGAACTTAAAAAAAGACCCCACTCCGTCCCCGGCATCTTTTCACCGGGTTATTATCGGCGGTTCCATCCATGCCGGCCAGATTCAAAAACGGGTAAAAGATTTTTGCTCCACCTACCTGAACGAACTTCAGGAAAAAGAACTGGGACTGTTTATTTGCTGCATGGAAAAAGGCGAAACGGCCCACAAACAACTGATGGAAGCCTTCCCGGAAGCATTGCACCGCCATGCAAAAGCCACTGCTTTTTTCGGAGGTGAATTTGATTTTGGGCGGATGAATTTTCTGGAAAAAATGATTGTGAAAAAAGTGGCCCATGTAAAGCAAAACGTATCGAATGTTGATTTTGATGCCGTCCGGAAATTTTCGCATCGGATGGATCGGATTTTTAATCCTTTCCTGTTTCTTGCTTAACCCCTACTAAGTTTTACTAAAAGTCCAGGAAAAAATCGCGGGTCAGTACTTTATATTCTTCTGTAAAACTTGTTCCGTCAGCCGTGTGGATATGGAGAAAATCCTTTT
>CAYRBS010000009.1:0-24243 GCA_964422335.1 uncultured Mariniphaga sp.
CGCATTACCGCCTCCATAAATTCGTCTGGTTTTTCGGCATGAAGCCAGTGGCCGGCGCCGGGAATGTCCACAATCGAGGCATCGGGATAGATTTCTTTGATTAAGGGAATGTCTTCGTCCATGATGTAATTGGATTCCAGGCCGCGAATGAAAATGACCGGGTAATTGGTAATGGGAATGCGGTCTTCGAACCACTGCCGGTTTACACCGCCCACAATTTCATCCAGGGATTCGTACAACACTTCCACGTTCACCCGCCAGCGATACTGTTTGGTTTTTTTATTTTTTGTGACATTTTTCAGTAAAAACTGCCGGATTTTAGGGGCGTCAATTTTTTCGGAAAGGAGGTCATCGATGTCGTTGCGATTTTTTACCCGGCTGAAATCCAGTTCCTGCATGGCCAGCAGAATATTCCGGTGAAGGTGGTACTGGCTGTTTTCCTGTATCTGCAGGTAATCTTTTGGGGCAATGTCGGCAATGACCAGTTTTTCCACCTTTTCGGGGTAATCGGCGGCAAACCACATGGCCGTTTTCCCTCCCATGCTGTGTCCCAGTATGGTTGCTTTTTCAATCTGATGTTTTTTGAAAAACGTTGCCAGGTCATCCCGCATGGCATCGAAGGTATGCTCGTCGGCAAACGGCGACCGCCCGTGGTTGCGTTGGTCAAGCATATAAACGGTGTGGTTTTCGGCCAGTTTTTTTCCCATGTTCATCCAGTTGTCAGACGAACCATACAGCCCGTGTATGATGACCACTACCGGGCCACTTCCTTCTTTTCTGTAATAAAGTTCCATGTTATTTTATTCTCGTTTGAGGCAATCGAGGTATTTTTTGATGGTCTTTTCCAAGCCGAAGTACAGGGCGTCGGAAATGAGTGCATGCCCGATGGAAACTTCTTTCAGGTTGGGAAGGTTTTTGTAAAGATAGTTCAGGTTTTCCAGGTTCAGATCGTGCCCGGCGTTCACCTCCAGCCCAATATTATCGGCAAAACTGGCTGCTTCCGCAAAAGGTTCAACCGCTTTGGTGCGACCTAATGGGTAAAGCCTGGCATACGGTTCGGTATATAATTCAACGCGATCGGCACCGGTTTCGGCGGCTCCTTCAATGATTTCGGGGTTGGGATCTACAAAAAGCGAGCTGCGGATTCCATGCTCCCTGAGCCGTGAAACCACTTCCTTCAGGAAAGTCAGGTTTTTCCAGGTGTCCCAGCCGTGATCGCTGGTCAGTTGGTTGTGCGTGTCGGGAACAAGGGTTACCTGGTCGGCTTTTACTTCAATAACCATTTTTAAAAAGTCTTCGCCCGGATAGCCTTCAATATTAAATTCTGTGGTAACAATGGGTTTTATTTCATAAACATCTTTCCGGGTTATGTGCCGTTCATCGGGCCTGGGATGTACTGTAATGCCCTGGGCACCAAATTTCTGACAGTTTATTGCGGCCTCTTTCACATTGGGAATATTCCCGCCCCGGGAGTTTCGCAGTGTTGCAATTTTGTTTATATTTACGCTAAGTCTTGTCATTGCTCTGTTTTTTTGATAGCGCAAGTTACAATTTTCAGCTTGAATCGGTAAAACAAAAATTAAAGATTTGCTGGCAAATAAATTAATATCAGATGTAATTCCTGCAGTAAGGAGCAACGAAAAGGGGCAGAAAGTGCTGAATTCAATGGATGTTTTCAGGGTTTCGCACCTTCCGGTTGTTGACGATGGTAGGTACCGCGGGTTGGTGTCGGATAAGTTAATATACGACCTTAACTTGCTCGACGATATCATTGGTAAAGAAGTGGATAAGCTTGATACAACTCATGTTCACGAGGATCAACATATTTTTGAAGTTGCAATTCTTATGTACAAGTTGAAATTGAGCGTGATAGCTGTTCTGGATTCCGATCACGGATACAAGGGGGCTATTACCCTTTACGATTTGGCGCGGCGATTTGCCCGGTATTTCTCGTTGCAGGAATTAGGTGGTGTAATTGTGCTGGAGGTGAATGAAACCGATTATTCGCTCGCACAAATCAGCCAGATTGTGGAAAGCAACGATACCCGGATACTTAGTTTTTTTATGAACCGCCTTCCGGGGTCCAATCTGCTGGAACTGGTTCTAAAACTCGATAAAGTGGATCTCTCTCCGGTTATCCAGGCATTTATGCGGTACGATTACAACGTGAAAGGGGTTTACCTCGACAATTCGATGCTGAACGATTTGTACCAGGACAGGTATGAGCAATTCCTGAAGTTTATGAACATTTAAAATTATTACGCGTGAAAGTGGCTGTTTTCGGAACCTCCGTTTCTGAGAGGTTTCTCCCTGTTTTAGAGGAATTTTTTAACTTTTTGAAGACTAATAAAATCGAGGTGCAACTATTCAGGCATTTCCATGATTTACTTATTAAAAAGCTGAATTTTGAGCCCTATTATACATCGTTTTTCCAATCACCTTCCGATTTTGATCCTGCCAACAATTTTATTTTCAGTGTTGGTGGCGACGGTACTTTTTTGCATTCTGTGGTGAATATTCGCAATTTCGATATCCCGGTTGTGGGGGTTAACAGCGGCAGGCTGGGTTTTCTTGCCGATATTTCCCAGGAGCAGATACATGGGGCACTCACCGATATTTTTAGTAACCGGTACTCGGTAATCGAACGCTCGTTACTGGAAATAGAGTTTTGCGGAGGAGAAAATATCGACTTCAATTTCGCTTTAAATGAGCTTGCTGTGTTGAAAACCGACTCCTCGTCTATGATTAATATTAGTGCCTGGTGCGATAACCAACTGCTTAATAATTATTGGGCCGACGGGTTGATTGTTGCAACACCTACCGGGTCAACAGCTTATTCGCTGAGTGTAGGCGGACCAATTTTGACACCCGATTCGGAGAACTTTGTAATTACTCCGTTAGCGCCTCATAACCTGACTATCAGGCCCATTGTAGTGCCGGATCATTACGAAATTAAACTGAAAGTGGAAGGGCGGGGGGCCACCTACCTCACTTCGCTCGACTATCGTAGTGTACCTGTTGAATTTTCAACCACTCTTAAAATCAGAAAGGCAAATGTTACTTTAAAAACCCTGCAGCTTCCCGATCAGCCGTTTTTTAACACGCTGAGAAACAAGCTGATGTGGGGGTTCGATAAACGAAATTAAATATTCGGCAGAGCTTAACAATTTTTAATCTTTCTTTGGGTTTTATAATAGCATTCGGGTATGTTATTTTTAGAATTATATTACTTTTGTACCTCTTGAAAGCTGTACTGTTAAGGGGCAATCAAAGTAAGTTCATTGAAAACCAGTTGGTTGGAATTATTTTTTGGAGGTTCATTTGGGAAAAACAACCCCAAAAAAAGGTGCCCGCAAAGGGCATTTTTGCGAATTAAAAAATATCAATTTTCTGGATGCAATGTGCTGATAATGTGCCTGAAACTTTTGTTGAATAAACGATTTGAAATACCAAATGAAAAAAATAGTATTGGTGTTAATAACAGTTTTGTTAACTGTTTCAGGTTTTGCCCAAAATACGGCTGACATTGGCATTTGGGGAGGTACTTCAAGTTACTGGGGAGATGTAAAAGAGGTGCCCCCGGTGCAAACGTTCAATCTAAATATGGGTGCTTATTTCAGGTATAACTTTAATCCCCGCGTGGGTATGAGAATCATGTTCCTCACAGGGAAGCTGAGCGCTGATGGATTTGTTGAAGATGAACCGTGGGATTTTAGCAAAAATGCCCAGGACCTTTCCATGCAGGTAGAGATTAATTACCTGAAATATATTATGGGAGAAAGAAAGACACCTTTCACTCCATACATCATGGGGGGAATCGGGGTTATGTACTTTCCCTATACGTACGACCCCGTGCGGCTGGCAGCTATCAACCCCGGATTGCCGGGTGCGATAGAATCGGAAGAGTCGGTGATTGCGCCAACAATACCCTTTGGATTTGGCATAAAATTCAGTGTGGGAGAGCGAATGGGAATAGGGGTAGAATACCAGCTGAGAAAACTGTTTAGCGACAAACTGGACGATTTGGACGATCACTTGTCGTTTAAAAGCACAACCAGCGATGGAGAAGAGACGATAAAATATACTGATTTTTTACATAACAACGATTGGCCGGGATATTTGGGGGTTCATATAACATATAAAATTTATTTGAGCAAACAGCCCTGCCCTGCCTACGACAGGAAATACTGGTAAATGGAACCGATTAAAAAGAGGTTAGATAAAAATAAAATCCCAAAGCATGTTGCCTTAATTATGGATGGTAACGGGCGTTGGGCTACTAAACACGGCAACGCCCGCATTTTTGGGCACGAACACGGTGTGGAAGCAGTGCGTTCTACCGTGGAAGGCGCCGGTGAAATCGGTATTAATCACCTTACACTGTATGCTTTCTCCACCGAAAACTGGGAACGCCCCAAAAACGAAGTGGATGCTCTGATGGGATTGCTTGTACAGGCAATTGAAAATGAAACAGAGGAATTAATGAAAAAAAATGTAGTCCTGAGTGCCATTGGCGATCTGGAGAAATTACCCGTTGACGTCAGGAAAAAACTGGACGACTGTATCCACCTGCTGGAGGCAAATACCGGGCTGAATTTAAATCTGGCCCTCAGTTACAGTTCGAAATGGGAAATTACCAGCGCGGTTAAAAAAGTAGTTCAGGATGTACAAAACGGAACAATAAATTTTGACGATATAGATGATAAACTCTTTGAAAAATACCTTTCAACCCCCCATTTACCCGATCCTGAACTGCTGATTAGAACAGGCGGAGAGTACAGGATTAGTAATTTTTTGCTTTGGCAGATTGCCTATTCAGAATTGTATTTCACTGATAAATTATGGCCCGATTTTAGAAAAAATGATTTGTTTGAAGCAGTTTTTGATTTTCAAAACAGAGAACGGAGATTTGGAAAAATCAGTGAACAACTAATTAGTTAATTATTATGACCAGAATGCGAAAGCTATTTATATCCCTTTTATTTTTTTTAACTGTGTTATCCCCGGCTGTGTTTGCCCAGATAACCGACGACTCCAATTTTTCAATACATTACGGCAGTCCAGGTAAATATACTATTGCCGAAGTGGAGGTGTCAGGGATTCGTTACCTTGACAAAACTGTGTTGATTCAGCTATCAGAATTAACTGTAGGAGAAGAGATTGAAGTTCCGGGTGAAGCCATTACAAACGCCATAAAAAAACTGTGGCAGCAGGGGTTGTTTTCCGATGTAAAAATTACAGCCACAAAAATTGTTGACGACGAGGTTTGGCTCGATATTTATCTTCAGGAACGGCCCAGGCTTTCCGACGTTAATTTTCATGGAGTTTCTAAGTCGGAACAAGACGATATCACAGAAAAAGTGTTGCTGCTAAAGGGCAGCCAAATAACCGATAATCAGGTAAATAATGCCGAACGCACCATCAAAAATATTTTCCTGGAAAAGGGTTTTCTGAATACCGAAGTCGATATCGTGCAGCGCGACGATACCACACAAAACAACAGTGTTATCCTCGATATTCATGTGGATAAAAGTGAAAAGGTGAAGGTGAATGACATTGTAATTCACGGAAATGAAGCCCTGAAAGACCGGACGCTGGAGAAGGCCATGAAAAAAACAAATGCCAAAAAACTGATTAACTTTTTCAGGACCAAAAAATTCCTCGAGGAAGAATACGAGAATGACAAAGCCAACCTGATTGCCAAGTACAATGAAAATGGTTACCGCGATGCCATGATTGTGGAAGATACCCTCTACCAGGTGGAAGTGGGCAGAAGAAATAAGCCCAGGGTGAACATTGAGATAACGGTTGACGAAGGGGAGAAATACTATTTTGGCGACATAAAATGGGTTGGAAATACTGTGTATCCTTCTGATTATCTAAATAATTACCTGGGTATCGAAAAAGGAGATATATTTAACCAGTCGATTTTGGAAGAAAGATTGTTCGACGACGAAGAAGGGCTCAACAATCTTTACCTCGACCGGGGTTACCTGTTTTTCGACCTTCAGCCCATAGAAGTTAATATTGATGCAGATACAATCGATTATGAGATGCGGTTGCAGGAAGGTAAACAAGCAACTATCGATAAAGTGACCATTACAGGTAACACAAAAACCCACGAGCATGTGGCCCGGCGCGAATTACGCACCTATCCGGGTGATTTGTTCAGTAAGTCTCAAATCATCCGCTCGGTCAGGGAGTTATCCCAGCTGGGGCATTTCGATCCGGAAGCTATTAACCCTGATATTCAACCTCACCCGGAAGATGGTACCGTTGATATCGATTATCAGCTGGAAGAAAAAGCCAACGATCAGATTGAACTTTCTGGTGGTTGGGGCGCCGGTATGTTTGTTGGATCGGTGGGGTTGAAATTTGCCAACTTCTCGGTTCGTAATATTTTAAACAAAGAGGCCTGGCGGCCATTGCCAACAGGCGACGGACAAACACTTAGTCTGCGCTACCAAACCAGTGGCAGATATTACCGCACTGTCAGCCTTTCGTTTATAGAACCCTGGCTGGGGGGCAAAAAACCAAACTCGTTTTCGTTTTCATTGTCTCACTCGCGCATCAACTACAGCGCTAATAAATATTACCAGTCGTACAATCCTTACGGTGGTTATGGCGGCGGCTATGGCGGTGGATACTCTCCCTATGGTAGCAGCTATTCGCCTTACGGGGGTTCCGGATATGGTTATTCTCCCTATGGATATGGCTCAAGTGGTGGATATGGCGGTTATGGTGGTTATGGCGGCTATGGCGGTTATCCGCAATACCAGTACAATTACGATGCTGAAGATGACAACGAGGGAAACGATCAGATTTGGGAAACAACAGCCATTGCTATGGGATATGGCTACAGGCTCTCTTCTCCCGATGATTACTTTACCGTTTCTCACGAGTTATCCCTTGAACATTACCTGCTTCAAAATATGAGCAGCTATTTCAGTTTTATGGCGGATGAAGACGGGGAGGTAAACGGAACCTTTAATAACTTCAGTTTTAAAACAACTTTTGGGCGTAACTCAGTTGACAACCCGCTCTATTCACGAAACGGATCGCAATTTTCTCTCTCGCTGAAAGCAACACCGCCCTTCTCCATGTTTACAGGAAAAGATTACAGCTCTTCCGATATTACTAACAGAGAACGCTATAAATGGATTGAATACCACAAGTGGCTGTTTAAAGGCGAGGTGTTCAACCCGTTGTCAAGAAACAGTGACCTGGTGCTTAGAACAGGGGTAGAACTTGGATTTTTGGGTCATTACGATCCTTACCGGCCCTCTCCTTTTGAAGGATTTATCGTGGGGGGCTCCGGCATGTCGGGGTATAATATTTACGGAACCGATTATGTTGCCTTGCGCGGGTATAAAGATTTCAGCCTGAGCCCAAGGAATGGTTCAAAAATGTATTCCAAATTTACCATGGAAATGCGCTACCCGATTACGCTTAAACCCAGCGCCACTATTTATGCACTTACATTTTTGGAAGGCGGGAATGCCGATGTTAATTTTCAGAACTACAACCCCTTTAAATTGTATCGTTCAGCAGGGGTGGGCGTGCGGATTTTCCTTCCCATGTTTGGCCTGATGGGTATTGACTGGGGGTATGGGTTCGATGAAGTACCCGGAGCACCCGATTCAAATGGAAGCCAGTTCCACTTTGTTATTGGCCAGCAATTCTGATAGTTACATGATTGGCATAATATATGATATAAAACGGTTTTAGTTTAATTAAAAGATTATTAGCCATGAAAAAATTCATTTTAACTTTTGCTGCGGTTTTTGTAGTAACGAGTGCGGCTCTTGCCCAAAAATACGCTTTTATAGATTCAGAATATATTCTGGAAAACATTCCTGCATTCCGGGCCGCACAGGAACAATTAGACCAGTTGTCGTCGCAGTACCAGAAAGAGCTGGAATCGATGCATGCCGAGATTGAACAAATGTATGAGGATTTTCAGGCAGAAAGTGTACTGCTGTCCGATGATATGAAACGCAAGCGCGAAGATGTTATCATTTCGAAGGAGAAAGATTACAAGCAATTGCAAAGAAAATATTTTGGACCCGAAGGCGATTTGTTCCAAAAACGACAGGGGCTGGTAAAACCTATTCAGGATGACATTTTTGATGCTGTGCAGGAAATAGCGAACGAGGGAAGTTATGCAGTTATTTTCGATAAAGCCGGCAATACAACCCTGTTTTTTACCAATCCGCAATACGACTTAAGCGATGAGGTTTTACAAAAACTCGGATATAAATAATAAATAATTATATTTGTGACCAAAAATTTTAATACTACTTTGATTATGAGAAAATTAATGAAACTATTTGTTCTGCTGGTTTTTACAGCTTTTACAACTTCAGCAGTAGCGCAGGATTTGAAGTTCGGACATATCGACCTTCAGGCTTTGATTCAGGTAATGCCTGAGAGGTCGTCAGCCGAAGCAGAATTTGAAGAATTCCAGAATGACCTGGAAGAAGTACTGGGGGAGATGCAGCAAAATTACCAGCAAAAACTTGAGGAGCTTGAAAATATGGGAGAAGAAGCCTCTCAGGTAAGAAGGAATGCAAAAATTACCGAACTGCAGGATCTGCAACAAAGGATGCAGAATTACCAGTCAACAGCTCAGGAGCAACTCCAGCAAAAGCAGGGCGAATTGTTGCAGCCGGTTTTTGACAAAGCTGAAAATGCGATAGAAGAAGTTGCCAAAGAAAATAACTTGATTTATGTTTTCGATGTAGGCTCTAACGTAGTGCTTTACCGGTCGAACAAAAGCATGGACTTGTTACCCAAAGTCAGGGAAAAACTTGGCATTTAGTTAATAATTTTTTTTGAAGTTACTATTTCATGGCTACCCGTTATCCGGCGGGTAGCCTTTTTGTTTGCTTTCCCGGCCGATTTTGTTGGATGTAAATGGAAATCAACTTATATTTAATGGTTGTTGTTTTTTATCCAAAATGTAGCTTATGAATACAGAAAAAGAAGGACTCAGCGCTGCCGTACCGGCTATCCCGGAAAATACAACTTTGTTTGAAATTGCCTGGGAAGTTTGCAACCAGGTTGGTGGAATTTATACGGTTATCCGTTCAAAAGTGCCGTCAGTAATAGAGAAATGGGGCGAAGAGAATTATTTTTTAATCGGCCCCTATTTTGAAGACCAGGCAGCAGCCCATTTCGACCCGGCTACCGATTACTCTACCCCGGTTGGAAAAGCAGTATTGAAAATGCAGGAGCGTGGTTTCGACGTTCACTACGGGCAATGGATTGTTTCAGGAAGGCCCAATGTCGTGCTTTTTAATCCCTTCTCTGTATTTGATAAACTGAATGAAATTAAACACTTTGTCTGGCACGATTATCATATTTCTTTGGCCGGGGAGGACAAGCTGATTGACCAGGTGGCCGCGTTTGGATTTCAGGTAAAAGAGTTTTTACATTATATATGCACCTCCGGATATTACAACACGCCGGTAATTGCCCATTTTCATGAATGGATGGCAGGCCTTCCCATTCCCGGCCTTCGAAAAGCAAACCTCGATATAAAGATTGTATTTACAACCCACGCCACCATGCTTGGACGCTACCTGGCCATGAATGACAACCGGTTTTACGACCACCTGGCATTTTACGACTGGGAAAAAGAGGCCACCAATTTTAATGTGAAACCCATTGCAGAGATTGAGCGCGCATCGGCACACGGTGCCCATGTTTTTACCACCGTGAGTGAGCTCACCGGCCGTGAATGCACCCACCTGCTGGGCCGCACCCCCGACATGATTCTCCCCAACGGCCTCAATATCCAACGCTTTGAAGCCTTGCACCACGTGCAGAATCAACACCTTCAGTACAAAGAGAAAATACACGATTTTGTGATGGGCCATTTTTTCCAGAGCTATTCGTTCGACCTCGACAATACGGTTTACTTTTTTACCTCGGGGAGGTATGAATACCACAACAAAGGATACGATTTAACCCTCGAAGCATTGGCCCGGCTCAATTGGCGAATGCAACAATCGAATTCCAACATGACCGTTGTGGCATTTTTTATTACCCGCCGCCCGTTTTACACTTTCAACCCCGATGTGCTGCATTCAAAAGCCCTGATTGAAGATATCAGCCGGGTTTGCGAAGAGATTAAAGAGCAGATTGGCCGCAGGTTATATACCAAAATCACTTCAGACAACGGGCAATACGAGTTTCCTGACCTTAGTAAGATGGTGGATGATTACCTGCGCCTGAAACTTCGAAGAAATGTTCAAAGCTGGAAAACGAAACAATTACCTAAAATTGTAACGCATACGATGGTGGACAATGAAAACGATGAAATACTGAACTTTTTGCGTACTTCCAACCTGGTGAATAACAAGTACGATAAGGTGAAAGTGGTTTATCACCCTGATTTTATTTCGACTTCCAATCCGCTTTTTAAACTGGATTACAACCAGTTTGTGCGCGGATGCCACCTTGGTGTTTTCCCCAGTATGTACGAACCCTGGGGCTATACACCGCTTGAATGCCTTGCCAGCGGATTGCCTTCCGTTACAAGCAACCTGGCAGGATTTGGCGATTATGTTTCGCGAAATATTATGGACCACGAAAAACAGGGCATGTACATTATCGACCGTAAAAGCAAAAGTTTTAACCAGGCTGCCGATGAACTGGCTAATATCATGATGCATTTTGTGCAGATGACGCGCCGCGAGCGGATTGCCCTGAGATACCAGAGTGAAGAGGCTTCGCTTCATTTCGACTGGTCGAACCTGGGGCGTTTTTACGATGATGCCTACAACATGGCGGTAAATCGTTAATTTTTAAAATACTGTTTTATATGCTGGCTTCTCCAATTGGTGTTTTCGACTCAGGCTACGGCGGTTTAACCGTGCTGAAAGACCTGTTGAAAACAAATCCGCAATATGATTTTCTGTACCTGGGCGACAACGCCCGAACTCCATATGGAACCCGCTCTTTTCAGGTGGTTTACGAATATACTTTGCAGGCGGTAAAATACCTATTTAGTCAAAACTGCCCCCTGGTAATTATTGCCTGTAATACGGCTTCTGCCAAGGCACTCCGGAACATTCAGCAACTCGATTTGCCCCGGATGGCAGCCGGGAAGCGTGTGCTGGGTGTTATCAGACCCAGCGTTGAAAAAGTGGGCGAAATAACCAAAAACGGACATGTTGGCGTACTTGGAACTACGGGTACGGTGCTGTCCGGGTCGTATCCCATTGAACTGGAGAAATGGTCGGATGGTAAAGTAAAGTCCACCGTGCAGGAGGCTTGTCCGTTATGGGTGCCGCTGGTTGAAAACAATGAAATTGATTCGGACGGGGCAGCCTATTTCGTTCAGAAAAACATTCAGCACATTTTTCAGAAAGATGAAAACCTGGATACGCTCGTATTGGGATGTACCCACTACCCGTTGCTTATTCATCAAATCCGGAAGTTTGTTCCCGATGGGGTTCAAATACTGGAACAGGGAAAAATTGTGGCAGAAAAGCTGATTGATTACCTGTATCGCCATCCTGAAATAAAACAAAAAATTTCTACCGGCGGGAAGGTTGAATTCCAGACGACCGAGTCGGCAGAAACATTTAACGAAAAAGCGGAACTTTTTTTAGGGCAGAAAGTAAATTCCCAAACCATTCATCTTTAAGCAGAATTTTTGATCAATTCTTTTACGGTGGCCTTCATTTTATCGTATTGTTCTTCCATGTTTGTCAGCAGTTTGTATTGTGCCCGGGTGCGAATAAGGTTATGATCTGCCGATTTAATTTTGTAATAGTTGTCGCCGTCAATGTAATCCATTAAAAAGCGGAGTACTTGTTCATACGTAATGTATTTGGCCGAGAACGCTAAATACTCAATCTCTTTTTCCGTGAGAAACGATGCGGCTTCTTCGAGGTAACCTTTGGTAAAAGCCTTGAAAATTTCCATGTCCATCGACACATTTTCAAGATGGGTATCATCTTCTTTTCCGGTATTGGTATAAAAACGGATGGCATCTCCAAAATCATTCAAAACAGTACTGTTCAGCACTGTATCCAGGTCGATCACACATAGTACATCGCCTTTTTTGTCAAAAAGAATATTGTTGATTTTTGTATCGTTGTGGCTGACCCGTGTTGGGATGGCGCCGTCTTCCACCAGTTTCCAGAAGTTCATCATTTCATCGCGGCGGCTTTCAATCCAGTTTATCTCTTCTGCCACCTCCGCTTTTCGGCCCATTGGGTCTTTTTTCAACACATCGTCCCATTGTTCGTATCGGATACGGATGTTGTGAAACCCGGGCAGGATGTCGGTTAGCGGTTCTTTGAGGTCAGATACCAGCGATTGAAATTTGCCGATTCCTTTTCCACCGGCATAGGCCAGTTCCGGGGTTTCGGCAGCTTCGTAGGCAATGGTATCATCGATAAATAAGCTAACCGCCCAGTATTCGTCCTCTTCATCGGTGTAATACAGTTTCCCGTCGTTTGCCGGGATAATGGTCATGGCTTCCCGCATGGGGTCGCCTCCTGCTTTTTCAACCTTTGCTTTAATGTGGCTGCATACTTTTTGTATGTTTTCCATCATGGCAGGAATGGGCGAAAACACCCGCTTGTTTTTTCGTTGAAGGATATAGTTTGGGGAGTCACCTTCTGTTTTAATAACATAGGTATCATTTATAAATCCTTCGCCAAGGGCAACTACTTCTTTTACATTTCCTTCCAGCTGAAATTGCCGGGCTATTTTGTTCAAGTCAGTATTCATAAAAAATTGGATTAAAACAGTTTTTCGGGATACGCACCCTCTTCAATTAATTTATTCACTTTAGCAACTACACGGGGTTTGTCTTCTTTGTATGTAACTCCAAACCATGGCGAATCGGCTTCCAGTACCTTAACGGTAGCTTGTTTGTCACGAATCATCTCAAAAACCACCGATGGGATGTATATTTCCGATTTGGGCTCGTTCATATGATTTTTTAAGAAGGTGGTAATTTTTTCTTCCAGCACTTCAAAAACCGAAGGTTTGAAACCCCAGATATTCATGGATGCACTCTCGTCTCCGGTGAGCTCCACTTCGCTGCCGTCGGGTTCAACGGAGATAATTTTGTTCTCCTGTTTGAATATTTTGGTGGTTTCTACAATTTTCCGAAGCAAGCCGTTATTGTCCACATCGCAAATGCCCCGCGATACCGAGCCGAAATCGGACAATGTGTTTCTGAGTTTGTAGCCTACCATGGAATATTCCGTTGGGTGGGTGGAGTTTTTTAAAAAATCGGCCATTACCCGGTAGGCGTTGTATCCGTAAAAGTCGTCGGCGTTCAGTGCGCAGAAGGGTTCTTTGATTACATCTTTTGTAACCAAAATAGCATGGGCCGTCCCCCAGGGTTTTTCGCGCCCGGCAGGCACGGTAAACCCTTCGGGCAGGTTATCCAGTTCCTGATAAACATAGTCAACCTCAATTTTTCCTTTCAGTTTCGCTCCAAATTTTTCTTTAAATGCATCGGCAAAACTTTCGCGGATAACAAAAACAACTTTTCCAAATCCCGCCCTGATGGCGTCATAAATGGAGTAGTCGATTATGGCTTCACCGTTGGGGCCTACAGGCTCTACCTGTTTCAGCCCTCCAAAACGGCTTCCCATTCCTGCTGCAAGAATTAACAATGTTGGTTTCATAAAAATCAATTCTATGTAGTAGGTGGTGTTGTTGTTCTGATTTTATGACCGCTAATTGCATAATAAAGAATAAAAAGCAACCCGGGAACAGTAATCCAGTATGCATTTTGGGCTCCAAAAGCGTCTTGCATGAACCCATATATTGTTGGAAGTATGGCGCCACCCACAATGGCTACCACCAGCATAGATCCTCCTGCTTTGGTAAATTTACCGAGGTCGGCCATAGCAAGCGGCCACAATGCAGGCCACATCAGGGCAAGGCCAAGAGCCATCAGTAATATAAACCAAATAGAAATAGTGGCAGGCATAAATACCACCATAAACGAACCTACCAAAGCTACAATAGCAGATATCAGCAACGCATTTCCCTGGCTAAGGTATTTTGGAATAAACAATATGCCGCAAATGTAACCGATTGTCAGTCCAACCGGGGCAATCCAGGCGTACATGTCGGCATTGGGCAGGTTCAGGCTGACGGCGTAATCAACCAGGGTGCTGAGCGCTACTGTTTCTACACCTACATATAGGAAAAGTGTAATCATACCAAGTACAAAGTGCGGAAACTGCCAGATGGAGGTTTTGTTTGCTGCATAGGGAGCTTCGTCAACGCTGTCTGAATCTTCACCCGCAGCTTTTACTTCCGGTAGTGGTGAGAAGTAGGCTAAAACTCCCATCGACAGAAACACACCAATGATGATGTATAAAGGAAGGTTGATGTCGGTAAGTATTACGTCATCCACATTTTTATCAATAATGTAGGCCAGGAAAACGGGCGAAATAGGCCAGGCCAGTTTGTTGGCAATACCCATGAAACTCATTCTTCTCGCTGCACTTTCCATGGGCCCAAGTATGGTAACATAAGGATTGACGGAGGCCTGCAAAAAGGCATTTCCTGTTCCGCTGATGAAAGATGCGAGGAGGAAAAGAAGCAGGCTTTCAATCCTTGCCGATGGGATGAACAACGCAAAGCCAATGGCAAACATTAAAAACGAAAGTGCCATGGTTTTTTTATACCCAATGCTTTTTATCACCAGTGAAGCGGGATAAGCAAAAATAATAAATGCGGAAAATGTGGCCCCCACTATCAGGTAGGATTCTCCCGATGAAACTGCTAAAGATTTTTTTACTAAAGGTACAAGGTAACTGTTTATCCCCAGGGCGAACCCGATGGCAAAAAACATAATACCTACTATCATTAACGGGAAAATGTACGACTGCTTGTTTTCAGCAGAAGCAGCGGTTGTAGCTTTGGCATTCATAATACTTGAGTTTTTACAGATTAATAACCGATTTTTCTATTTTGCATACGAAAGAAGGAAATCTTTTTGATAAAAGAAAATGTTCCGCCAAAAAGTTTCTAATTTTTTTAAAAAGGGATATTTTTATTGGGAGATTATTTTAAAAGCAGGATTTCTGAGGGGCAGCTTTTATTTGTACCAACCGGCGTAAGTGCTGTAAGAACGGGCAATTCGTTTGATTTCACCATCCAGTAATTCGGGACTGATTTCTTTGATTTTTTTTGCAGGAATACCTGCATACACACTTCCACTCTCTATCACCGTGCCTTTGGTTACCACCGACCCGGCTGCAACGATGGAGTTGCTTTCCACTACGGCATCATCCAGAATGACGGCATTCATTCCTATCATCACATTATCGTGCAGTGTACAACCATGCACAATGGCGCCGTGGGCAATGGTTACGTTGCTGCCAATGTTGGTTGGCGCTTTTTTATACGTTGCATGAACAACCGCATTGTCCTGTATGTTGGTGTTGTTTCCGATTTTTATATAATGCACATCGCCGCGCAATACCGCGTTAAACCACACGCTGCAGTTATCGCCCATCTCCACATCACCAATCAGGGTAGCAGTTTCAGCCAGGAAACAATTTTTTCCAGTGACAGGGGTCTTTTTATTGAGCGTTTTAACGAGTGCCATTGTTTGTTAATATTTAAATTGATTCCAAATATATTAAAACCTTTAAATAATTGGATATGTCGTTAGCTACTTGTTAAATATTGGTTATTTTTGTTTCTTGAAAAATTACAGGAAAATGGTGAAGTCGATTCTAAAATTAAAGATTGTTAGTTTTAGAGTCGTTTTTATTTTGGATTGAAAACGTTGTAACAAAAATATAGATAAATGAAGGATGCAAAAGTAATTGAGCTGGAGGAAGTGGCCATCCGGTTTTCCGGTGATTCGGGTGACGGGATGCAGTTGACCGGGACCTTGTTCTCGGATGCCACAGCGTTGATTGGAAACGATATTTCAACTTTCCCCGATTATCCTTCTGAAATCAGGGCGCCCCAGGGAACCGTTGGCGGGGTCTCCGGATTTCAGGTGCAATTTGGGCATAAGCAGGTAACTACCCCAGGTGATTATGCCCATGTGCTAATTGCGATGAATCCCGCTGCCATTAAGGCCAATGCAAGGTTTATGAAGCCCGGGGGTACCATCATATACGATTCGGATGCTTTTACTGAAAAAAATCTGAAAAAAGCGAATTTTAAAACGGATGATCCTTTTGCCGAAACTAACCTCGAGGATTTCCGGCTAATAGCTGTCCCGATTTCTACCCTTACCAGGGAAGGGCTTAAAGATTTTGGGCTCGACAACAAAAGTATTCTCCGGAGTAAAAATATGTTTGCACTTGGCCTGGTCTGCTGGATGTTTAACCGGCCAATGCAGTATATCGAAGAATTTTTAAGAAATAAGTTTGCCAAAAAGCCGGTAGTCGTCGATTCCAATATTAAGGTGCTGCACACCGGTTACAACTACGGGATGAGTATGCAGCATATGACGCCGACCTATATCGTCAATCCTGCTGATATTGAAGACGGAACGTACCGGAATGTGAACGGAAACTATGCCACTGCATGGGGATTTATTGCCGCTGCCGAAAAGGCTGGGCTGGAACTTTTTCTGGGCTCATACCCCATTACCCCTGCCACAGATATCCTCTCTGCCCTTTCAGACCGTAAAGACTTAGGCGTGAAAACCTATCAGGCAGAAGATGAAATTGCAGGGATTACCTCGGCCATTGGCGCTGCGTTTGCCGGCGACCTGGCAGTTACCTCCACATCGGGGCCCGGGCTGGCTTTAAAGTCAGAGGCCATTGGGCTGGCCGTAATGGCAGAGCTGCCACTCGTGATTGTAAATGTGCAGCGCGGAGGTCCTTCAACAGGATTGCCCACCAAAACCGAACAGTCCGATTTAATGCAGGCCCTTTATGGCCGTAACGGCGAAAGTCCGGTGGTGGTGCTGGCAGCAAGTACACCTTCCGACTGCTTCTTTTTTGCCTACAAAGCTGCAAAAATTGCATTGGAACGGATGGTTCCCGTAATTTTGCTGACGGATGGATTCCTGGGCAACGGCAGCGAGCCATGGCGATTGCCTAAGCTTGAGGAATTGCCTTCTATTACACCGCGCATCGCGAAAGATCCGGATACGTTCCAGGCATATAAAAGAGATGAAAAACAATTGGTTCGCGAATGGGCGATTCCCGGAATGGCAGGGTTTGAACACCGCATTGGCGGGCTGGAGAAAAACATTGAGGGAACAGTGAATCACGACCCGGAAAACCACCAGAAAAACACCGATATCCGCGAAGAAAAAGTGCAGCGGGTTATTGATTTGGTCCCCGACCTCGAGGTTTGTGGCGACGACGATGGCGATGTGCTGGTTGTTGGCTGGGGCGGAACCTACGGACACCTTATCACAACTGTGCGGGAGCTCAGAAAAGAAGGGAAAAATGTAAGCATGGCTCATTTTAATTATATAAAACCATTGCCCGAAAATACCGCCGGGGTGTTCGGTAATTTTAAAAAAATTGTTGTGTGTGAACTAAACTCAGGACAATTTGCCAGTTATCTTCGGGATAAAGTACCTGGGTTTGAATATCACCAGATAAATAAAGTGAAAGGGCTGCCCTTCACCGCATTCGAGTTAAAACAAGGCATTAACAAGTTACTGGAGGAATTGAAATGATTGATCATAAATATACCGTTAAAGAATTTAAAAGCGAAAACGAAGTACGCTGGTGCCCGGGTTGTGGCGATTACGCCATTATGAATGCGGTTCAGCGTACCATGGCCGGAATGGGAATTCCCAAAGAAAAGTTTGCTGTGATATCCGGAATCGGATGTTCATCCAGGTTCCCTTATTATATGAATACCTACGGGTTTCATACCATTCACGGAAGGGCCGCAGCCGTTGCATCGGGTGTTAAAATGGCCAATCCCGGACTGAGCGTTTGGGTAATGACCGGCGACGGAGATGCGATGGCCATTGGTGGAAACCACTTTATCCACACAATCCGCAGGAATATCGATTTAAATATTATTTTATTTAATAATCGTATTTATGGCTTAACAAAAGGCCAGTATTCACCTACATCCGAACGTGGTTTTAAAAGTAAAACCTCGCCCTTCGGTACCATCGAAGATCCCTTTGTGCCCGGACAACTGGTTATTGGCGCCCGGGGAACATTTTATGCCCGGTCCATCGATAGTAAACTGAAACTTAGTGAGTCTGTTTTTGAGGCAGCTGCTGCCCACAAAGGAACCTCGGTAGTGGAAATTTTGCAGAATTGTGTAATCTATAACAATGGAGTCCACAGTGAAATTACTGACCCGGAACACCGTGCTGACCGCCAGCTAATTCTGGAACACGGAAAACCCATGTTGTTTGGGGCTGAAAACGAAAAAGGCATTATTATGGAACGGGGCAGGCTGAAAGTAGCAAAATTAGGCGAAAACGGTGTAACCATTGATGATGTATTAATTCATGACGCCAACGAAGTGGATCCTACCCTGCACCTCGCTCTCATTAATATGTCACTTCCCGATTTTCCTGTGGCATTCGGAGTAATTCGCAGTGTTTCTGCACCTGTTTACAACGAAGAAATGGACGAACAAATAAAACAGGTTCAGCAAACCCGGAAAATTACCAACGTCGATGAGCTCCTCCGGTCTGGAAATACCTGGGAAGTTACCGGAAACGGAAACGGAAATGGCAGGCCAAAAGATTGTCCGGAAAAAGAATTGAAATAAACCATTAATAATAAGTATCTTTGTAAAAATTTCGACGCTAAAATCATTACATGAAAGCATTTAATATTGGGGATCTGAGAATAAATATCCCCGTCATACAAGGCGGAATGGGTATTGGGATATCGTTATCGCGGCTGGCTGCGGCGGTAGCTAACGAAGGAGGAGTTGGTGTAATTTCTGCGGTTGGAATTGGAATGTTTGAAAAAGATTATGCGCGGGATTTTATTAATGCCAATATCAGGGCGCTTAAAAAAGAGATAAACCTGGCACGTGAAAAAACCAGTGGTATTATTGGCGTAAACATCATGGTTGCCCTTACCAATTTTTCCGATCTTGTAAAAACAGCCATTTCCGAAAAAGCGGATATAATATTTTCGGGAGCAGGGCTTCCACTTAATTTGCCTTCGTACCTTACCAAAGGGGCAAAAACCAAGCTGGTGCCAATTGTATCTTCAGGAAGGGCCGCTGCATTAATTTGTAAAAAATGGAAGGAAGTTTATAATTACCTCCCCGATGCGATTGTGGTTGAAGGTCCAAAAGCAGGAGGGCACCTGGGATTCAAACGTGAACAGCTCGATAATCCTGAATATTCACTCGAGAAACTCGTTCCCGATGTGGTTTCACAGGTGAAACCCTTTGAAGAAAAGTACAATGTTACCATTCCGGTGATTGCTGCCGGGGGGATTTACTCTGGTTCCGACATCAAAAATATTATGGACATGGGGGCCACCGGCGTTCAATTGGGAACCCGTTTTGTAACTACCCACGAGTGTGATGCCTCTGAGAAGTTCAAGCAAACTTATATCGACTCGGTTGAAAGCGACATCGAGATTATCCAAAGTCCGGTGGGTATGCCTGGCAGGGCCATTCGGAATGAGTTTATCAATAAAATAAACCGCGGCGAAAAGCGTCCGGTAAAATGTCCGTATAAATGTTTGAAAACCTGCGATGTTTCAAAAACTCCGTATTGTATTTTCGCGGCCCTGATGAGCGCCATGAAAGGGAATTTCTTTAATGGTTATGCTTTTGCAGGTACAAATGCATGGAAAACCACCCAGATTATTTCAGTAAAGGAAACTTTCGGGTCCATTATGCAGGAATTTAAAGAGGCGGTTGCGGTTAAAAGCTAACCGCCACGGTTCCCTTATTATTTTATTTCCCGGCAAACACGGTCTTTATTTTGTTTTTTGCAATTTCAATAATCAATTGCGGTTCGATGGACAAAAGCAAAAAAGAAGGTAGGTACGAAAGAATATATAAACAACTCAGCGGGTTAGTTGAAAAAAGCAACAGCACCCGGGCAAGAATGGCTACCATCATTGCCGTTCTGCATCACAAAATGGAATATTTTTTCTGGACCGGATTTTACGAGACAGAAAACGGTGAAATGACGGTGCAGATGTACCAGGGGCCCGTAGCATGCCAGGTGCTGGAGAAAAACCAGGGGGTCTGTTGGGCTGCATTCAACAAACAATCTACCGTGGTGGTGAAAGATGTTCACCAATTTCCGGGGCACATTGCATGCGATGCGCGTTCGAAATCAGAAATAGTGGTTCCACTGAAAAATAACCAGGGGGAAGTTGTTGGTGTACTGGATGTTGACAGTAATGAATTAAATGCTTTTGACGATACCGATGCCCGTTGGCTGGAGAAAATCCTGGAACTTATTTATCGTTGAAACCCCACTCAAAGCTTTCCTTTGAAAATATTTCGGTAAATATTTTGAGGTATTGAACCTTGAAAGTCCGGCTAAAAGGAACGATTTGACCTTATTACAATGAAACCCGGCCATAACCGAATCGTTGCATTTTCGTACCTTTGGGTAAACAGAATTTGATTATGCAGGAAGCCCGTTTTTACGAAAAACTTGAAAGCGATGAGGTGAAATGTGTGCTTTGCCCGTGGTTTTGCAGGCTGAAACCGGGACAAACCGGCAGTTGCAAAGTAAGGGAAAACGTGGAAGGCCGGCTTGTGACCCATGTTTACGGGAAAGTTTCTGCCCTGGGTACCGATCCCATTGAAAAAAAACCGCTTTACCATTTTCATCCCGGCAAGAATATATTTTCGGTGGGGGAGGTGGGATGCAACCTGCACTGCACCTTTTGCCAGAATCATCGCATTTCGCAATGTTTTGCCACCGACTTTCACGGCTTTCATAACATTACTTCGGAACAAATTACGGAAGAGGCCCTGAAAACCTGGAAAAATGCGGGCATTGCCTATACATACAATGAGCCGTTTACTTTCTATGAGTTTATGCTTGATACGGCCCGGCTTGCTCATGAAAAAGGGCTGAAAAATGTAGTGGTTTCCAACGGTTATGTGAATGCCGAACCGCTTCGTCGGGCCTTGCCCTATCTCGATGCTTTCAATATAGATTTGAAAGCATTCGATAATGAATTCTATAAAAAGCAAACCAAAGGCAAACTGGCGCCGGTTTTAGAGGCCCTGGAACTTATTGCCAAAAACGGCAAGCACCTCGAAATTACCAACCTCGTCATTCCCGGTCTGAACGATGACGAATCAACCTTTGAATCCATGGTGAAATGGATTGCTGCCGAACTGGGGCCCGGGGTTCCGCTGCACCTTTCCCGTTACTTTCCGCAGCATAAATTACAATCGCCACCCACTCCGTTGGAGACACTCCGGAAACTGCGTGATATTGCCAGCGCTTATCTGCATTTTGTATATCTCGGAAATGTGAGCGACGGCAGGAGTTCCTCCACTTTTTGCCCGGTTTGTGGCACTTTGCTGGTGGAAAGAACCCGTTACCATATCCACATTGTGCAGCCGGGTTTTAACGGAAATTGCCAAAAATGCGGCAGCCCGGCCCACATGGTCGTTTAATCCTTCCTTATTATTCTTAATCTCATTGTGTTATATTTCCGATTGGATTTCGTAACTTTTATCCTGAAAATTTTCATCCATTAAATTTAGAAACGATGACTTACGAAGATTTTATTAACCAGGCTGAATTTCAGCAAATGATTGGAGAAGCCGAAGGGCTGAAAGGAAAAGTTTTTTCCGATGTAATCGATAAAGAAGGTCATCAGTATGTTGACCTGGTGCAGGAAGGTGGCGGGGTTTTGGGGATTGCCCTGGTAGGGTACACCTACATTTTGGAAACAGCCGGAATCCGTTTTTTTCATTTGGCAGGTACTTCGGCAGGAGCCATTAACACATTGGTGCTTGCCGGACTCGATACTATTGAAAAAACAAAATCGCAACAAGTACTCGACATCCTTGCCCGAAAGGATTTGTATGAATTTGTTGACGGCGACCCGGTACTTAAAGGAATCATGCAAAAAATTATTGACGGGAAACCCTTCAAAAAAATGTTGATCAAATTGTTTTGGAACCTTCGCAAGGTGAAAAAAGCACTGTTGGTGAACCTGGGACTGAATCCCGGCGAAGACTTCGAAACCTGGATCGATGAAGTGTTGCAGAAATCGCCCAATCAGATTACCACCATCGGTGGATTGATGGAGAAACGCGGGAAGGAATATTTTCCGGAAGGGCTCATACACCGCATTACGGAACAGCCGATTACCGATGAGCTTGCGCAGGTACATATAATTTCTGCCGATATAACCACTCAAACCAAGGTGCTGTTTCCCCGGATGGCGCACCTGTACTGGGGCGAAAATGTGAATGAAGTTTCGCCTGCAAAAATGGTCCGGGCTTCTATGTCGGTTCCCTTTTTCTTTGTGCCCTTCGAAGTAGAAAATATCCCAAAAGGCGGAGAACCGGCCGACAAAGAATGGGTTCAGCATGCCTACTATTTTGGCACTATTCCCAAAAAAGTTAAGTTTGTTGACGGCGGAATGATTTCAAATTTTCCTATAAATGTCTTTCATGAAAAAGCCAGGCCGCATCCGCGGAAGCCTACGTTTGGTGTAAAACTGAGCTCTTACCGCCAGGAATTTGCCGAAGTGGACGATCTGGGTAGTTTCATTGGCTCGATGGTGAGTACCATGCGGCACGATTCCGATAATGAATTTCTGCTGCACAATCAGGATTTTCAGAAATTGATTTGTTTCATCGATGCCGACAAAGAATTCAACTGGCTAAATTTTAAAATGTCACCCGAACGGAAGAAAAAACTGTTTTTACTGGGAGCTCGCAGAGGACTCGATTTTATCAAAAAATTCGATTGGGAAGCCTATAAAAAAGTGCGGGAATAACCGGAAACTTTTCAGTCAATGCCAAACACGCCGGAATGGAAATGATCGGTAAAAGCCTCATTTTCTTACGAATTCCTTTAAGTCAATAATTTTCATTTACTTTGCTCCCCGGAAATAAACAGTTTTTCCAAATAAATGATTATAAAATTCAATTTTTAACATGAAGTTTTCTGAATTAGGAATACACAACGATATTCTCGATGCCATTTCATATATGGGCTTTAAAACCACCACCCCCATCCAGGAACAAGCCATTCCGGAAATACTTGCCGGCGATGATTTGATTGCCTGCGCACAAACCGGTACCGGCAAAACCGCTGCGTTTGTGATACCGGTGCTTGATTTGATTTTGGATCAGCCGCCCGGGGAAACCACTACTTTGATACTGGTTCCCACCCGCGAACTGGCAATGCAAATTGACCAGCAGGTGCAGGGCATTGCTTACGGACTGGGCATCCACTCCATTGCCATTTACGGAGGGAGCGACGGCGACGACTGGGGGCAACAAAAACGTGCGCTTACACAGGGTGCCGACATAGTAATTGCCACTCCCGGTAAGCTCATTGCCCACCTGAACATGGGGTACGTGAAATTCGATACCATAAAATACCTCATTCTCGATGAAGCCGATCGTATGCTCGATATTGGTTTTCACGAAGACATCCTGAAAATTATTTCATTTCTGCCAAAACAAAGGCAAACGCTGATGTTCAGTGCAACCATGGCATCAAAAATCAGGTCGCTGGCCTCGAAAATTCTGCAAAAGCCCAAAGAGATTAATATTTCCATGTCGAAACCTGCCGAGGGAGTATTGCAGGCTGCCTATCTTTGTTACGACAACCAGAAAATTGATCTCATCAATCACCTGATAGCCGATAAGCCGGAGTACAACAGTATTCTTATTTTCTGTGCAACCAAAATAAAGGTCAACCAACTGGCGCGATCACTCCAAAAAAACAAATTGTCGGTAGAGCCCATTTCTTCGGATTTGGAACAAACGGAACGCGAAAAAGTACTCCAGGGATTTAAAGCCCGGCGTACCCGCATTCTGGTTGCCACCGATGTGTTGAGCCGCGGAATCGACATAAAAGAGATCAATCTGATTATCAATTTTGACGTTCCGCACGACGCCGAAGATTATGTGCACCGTGTGGGGCGAACTGCCCGCGCCGATGCCACCGGGGTTGCACTTACCCTGGTAAGCGACAAGGATATGTGGAATTTTCACCAGATTGAACAACTGATTGAAAGGGAAGTTATAAAATTACCGCTTCCTGAAAAGTTGGGCAAAGGTCCGGAGTGGAAAATTGTTAAATCGAGGGGAAAACCAAACCGGAAAAAGTTC
>CAYRBS010000010.1:0-23988 GCA_964422335.1 uncultured Mariniphaga sp.
TTTACAAGCAAACAAGCCTTTAAAATTTTTGTTGTACGCTTTAGTAATACAAAATCTGATGCTCAACAAACTTAAGAAGAGGTGGAATATCAAAAGCAACTTTCAGCTTGTACTGATTTTACTGGTTTTTTCAGTTTCCGGAAGCGCGACGCTTGTTGTCCGTAAGGCCGTTTTCCAATGGATTGGAATAACCGGCGACACCAGCCTCTGGATAACTATTCCGCTGTATTTGCTTATTATTTTTCCGGCTTATCAAATTTTATTTCTTATTATTGGTACATTGTTTGGCCAGTTCAGGTTTGCCTGGGAATTTGAAAAGAAAGTTTTTTCGCGTTTTATATTTAAAAAATGAATTATTTTATCCTGATAATATTAGCATTGATCATGAATACTTTTTCAGAAAAAGAACAAGGATTGGAAAAAGCAACCCTGGGAGGAGGCTGTTTTTGGTGTACAGAAGCGGTTTACAATGAAATGAGAGGGGTAGTGGAGGTAGTTCCCGGATACAGCGGGGGCCACATAAAAAATCCCTCGTACAAAGAGGTCTGCACCGGACGGACCGGCCATGCCGAGGTTGTTCAGATTACCTATAATCCTGAAGAGGTGAGTTTTTCAGAAATACTGGAGGTGTTTTTTAAAACACACGATCCTACCACCCTGAACCGCCAGGGAAACGATGTTGGTACACAATACCGCTCGGCTGTTTTCTACCACAACCCGGAACAAAAGCAAACTGCTGAAAAAGTAATTGAACTGTTTCAGCAGGATGCTGTTTACGATGACCCGATTGTGACCGAAGTAACGGCTTTCGATGTTTTTTATGTAGCGGAAGATTACCACCACAACTATTTTGAACGGAACAAAAACCAACCCTACTGCCAGTTTGTAGTGGCGCCCAAGGTCGAAAAGTTCAAAAAAATATTCAAGGAAAAATTAAAAAAATAGCTTCTCTTACATTTCCCTGATCCAGATATTTCTGAAGCTAACCGGATTGCCATGGTCCTGCAGGGTAATGCTTCCGGGCCCGTGTTTTTCGACATTATATTCCGGTATTCCGATGTATTCCGTCGGGCCGCGGAGCTTCACATGATTTTGTACCACTACGCCGTTGTGTAAAACAGTAACCTGCGGCGGGGTGAAATAGGTTCCGTCGTCGTTAAAACGCGGGGCGGTATAAATGATATCGTAAGTTTGCCATTCGCCCGGTTCTTTGCATGCATTTACCAGCGGAGCGTGTTGTTTGTATAGACTTCCGGCCTGCCCGTTTCGGTAGGTGCGGTTGTTGTAATTGTCGAGCACCTGCACTTCGTAACGTTCCTGCAGAAATACCCCGCTGTTGCCGCGTCCCTGGCTTTCTCCCTGTACTTCGGAAGGCGAACGCCATTCAATATGCAACTGAAAATCTTCAAAAACCCGTTTGGTTTTGATCGTTCCGGCACCCTGTTCTACCGTCACACATCCGTCTTCTACTTTCCAGCCGGGGCTGCCGCCTTCGCTGTTTGTCCACTCGCTTTCCAGGTCTTTGCCGTCAAAAAGTACAATGGCATCCGCCGGTGCATCAAGCGGGGTATCGCCCGGTTTAACTACCGGAACTTCCGGGTCCCATATTTCGGTCATTTCCGGTTTCATTTCCATTGGCCCGTCGGTTTGGGCCATCACTCCAAAAGCTGAAAATAACAGCAAACAATAAATAATTCCAATTCTCTTCATTTTTCAATGTTTTAGTTGATTTTAATCTCTATTTTTATTCTCCACTTTTCCTTTTAATCTCGTCAGTTAATTTATCACTTATCCGGAAATCGGTTTTTTTAATCTCATTTATTACTTCAGTCACCGAATTTATGTATCCTTTTTCTTTGGCAACAATCAAAACCCCAAAAGTACCGGTATAATTTAAGCCTAATTGTTTCGCTTCGCGCCTGCCTTTAAATTCATCAATTATTAACAGGTGCTTTTCTCTTTCCAACGCTAATGCCAATGCACTTGCTTCTCCAGGATCTAAAAAACTTTCCAGTATTCTCTGGTAATTTTTGTTTTTTGGATTTTCGATTATGATAAAATCTGGAATTGTTTTTCCAAATTCATCAGCAATAATCTGTGTAATCGTAATTTTTCCGAAAAGTGATTGTAACAAGTCAATCCTGCCCAGCTTATCAAATAAAATCAAACAACTTGTATCAGAGACTATAGTTCCTTGCATTGGATATGTCATTATCAAGGTCAGATACAGGAAAATTAAATATTGAAACATCATAATCTCCCAATATTTCCATAAAAGCTCTTTTTGATAAGCCTGCTAATTGAGCTGCCTGTCCCAACGTTAGTTTTCCTTTTTCATATAAACGTGATGCCAGTAACATTTTCGCTTCCCTGTCATCGAGATCAACAGTATCAGGTATATTAAATTGTATTGTTCTCATTTTATATTTCCTATATTGATTTACAGCTAAATGTAAAGAAAAATTTCTGATTGGCTGTGTTTCAATGTACGAACAGAAAAATTTTTCCGTCAAAAATAATAAAAAAGCCCGGCTACAGTCCCAGTTCATCCATAATAGCTTCAATTTTATCATCGGCGGTTTTTTCTGCCAAATCATATTGAGCACGTGATTTTAGCTCGCCTTTCACCTCGAAATAAAATTTGATTTTGGGTTCGGTACCCGATGGCCGTACCGATATTTTGGTGCCATCTTTTGTAAAAAACTGCAGCACGTTCGATGTAATTTTCTGATTGATTTTTTTCTCTTCTCCCGTAATCAGATTTTTTGCTGTTAACGTGGAAAAATCTTTCACCCACTCCATAGGGGAGCCTCCCAGTTCACGGGGTGGTTGCCGGCGTAAATCGCTCATGATTTTCTGGATTTCATCGGCGCCCGATTTGCCCGGACGAACAATGTATTTCATTTTCTCTTTGGAATAGCCGTATTCGAGGTAAATATCCTGAAGTAATTCGTAGAGGGTTTTTCCCTGGTCGATGGCCCAGGCGGTAATTTCGGCCATCAGTGCGCAGGATGAAACGGCATCTTTATCGCGGACAAAATCGGATGGCAGAAACCCAAAACTTTCTTCCCCGCCGCCAATGTATTTTTGCTTGCCTTCCTGCTCGCGGATTATTTCGGCAATAAACTTAAAGCCGGTATAAACATCGTAAAAACCGATGTTGTTTTTTTGGGCTATTTCGGCAATCAATTCGGTTGAAACAATGGTTTTTACCACATATTCGTTGCCTTTTAACGTGCCCGCTTCTTTCATTTTTGTGATGATATAATAAATGAAAACAAGGGCGGTTTGGTTCCCGTTGATAATAATGTATTTCCCCTTATCGTTTTTAACCGCAACCCCCAAACGGTCGCCATCGGGGTCGGTGGCCATTACCAAATCGGCATTTACTTCATAAGCTTTGTTAATGGCCATTTCCATGGCAGCTTCTTCCTCGGGATTGGGCGAAACAACCGTGGGGAAATCACCGCTGACTACATCCTGTTCCGGAATATTTATAATGTTGGTGAAGCCAAATTTGCGCAGGGCAGCGGGAACCAATTTCACGGCGGTTCCGTGAATGGGTGTAAATACGATTTTTATGTCTTTATGCCTTTCTACCACTTCGGGTGAAATGGACACGGTTTTTACTTTTTCCAGGAATTTTTCATCCATCTCTTTCCCCATTATTTCGATGAGTTCGTTGGGCCCTTCGAATTTTATGTCTTCGGGTTTCACCTTTGCTACCTCCTTTACAATATTCACATCGTGTGGAGCAACAATTTGCGAACCGTCGTCCCAGTATGCTTTGTATCCATTGTACTCTTTGGGATTATGGGAAGCTGTCAGGACAATTCCGCTTTGGCAGCCCAGTTCGCGAATGGCAAACGAAAGTTCGGGAGTGGGACGCAAATCTTCGAACAAATAGGCTTTAATTCCGTTGGCGGCAAAAATCCGGGCGCTGGTTTCCGAGAAAAAGCGGCTGTTATTGCGGCAATCGTGGGCAATAGCTACTTTAATTTGCGGAAGGTCTGCAAAATTCATTTTCAGGTAGTTAGCCAATCCTTGTGTAGCCGACCCCACCGTATATTTGTTCATGCGGTTGGAGCCAACTCCCATAATACCGCGCAATCCGCCGGTTCCAAACTCCAGGTTTTTGTAGAATGAATCGATCAATTTGGCAGTATCCTCTGCATCAAGCAGGCGTTGAACCTCTTTCCGTGTTTCGTCGTCATAAATTTCCGAAAGCCAACCCTGTGCTTTTTCACGAACCTGTTGCAATAATTCTTTGTTTTCCATTTCAGTTATTCTTTTGAAGTTTATTCAGACAAATTTTCAAACTTTCTTTCCAGTAGGGTATTTCCAGATTAAAAGTAGTTTTTATTTTTGATTTATTTAATACACTGTAATGAGGGCGTTTTGCGGGAGTTGGAAATTCATCGGACAACACCGGGATAACCCGGCAGTCAATTTCAGCTATTTCAAAAATATTTTTAGCGAAATCGTACCAACTGGCCACGCCTTCGTTCGAATAATGGTAAATTCCGGGTATATATTTGTCAGGTTGGTTTTCATAAACATTCACGATGGAAAGAATGGCCTTTGCCAAATCGGCTGCGTAAGTGGGGGTTCCCACCTGGTCGAACACCACTTTCAGTTCATCGCGTTCCTGCCCGAGTTTAAGCATTGTTTTTAAAAAATTTCCCCCAAAGGTGGAGTACAGCCAGGATGTTCTTATAATGAGTGCATTCGTATTTCCGGAGCGGACCAATTGTTCTCCTGCCAGTTTTGTTTTGCCATAAACACCTTCCGGGTTTACGGTATCTATTTCGGAATAGGGTGAAAATGCCCGGCCATCGAAAACATAGTCGGTGGAAATGTGAATGAACCCGGCATTGTATTTTTTGGCAGCCCTGGCTAAAAATCCCGGTGCCATGGCATTTACTTTCAGAACGGACTGGGTTTCCGATTCAGCCTTGTCAACGGCTGTATAAGCGGCGCAGTTAATAACAAACCCCGGTTGGTTGCTTTGGAAAAAATCATCGACGGTTTTCTCATTGGTAATGTCCAGTGAATCCACATCGGTAAAAAGAAATTGCCAGCGGGGGAATTCGCCGGAAAGTTCTTTCAGTTCGTTTCCCAGTTGTCCGTATGCGCCGGTAACAAGTATTTTCATTGGTTGGGGTATTTAAAATTCATTTCTGCTTTGTGAAAAAACGGGGCATTCAAATCCTTTTCCGATACAACCGGTTCTATGTTTCCCAGGTTCCAGTTAATGTTCAGCTCCGGGTCGTTAATGGAAATCGACCGCTCAGCCCCGCTGTTATAAGAATTGTCGCATTTGTACGAAAAAATGGCCGTTTCACTCAAAACAGAAAATCCGTGGGCAAAACCACGTGGAATGAATAATTGTTTTTTGGCGACACCGTCGAGTTCCATTCCAAACCAGCGGCCAAAGGCAGGCGACCCTTTTCGCAAGTCAACCGCTACATCGAACACTTTCCCTTCCACCACACGCACAAGTTTTGCCTGCGAAAAGGGTTCCAGCTGATAGTGGAGCCCGCGCACCACACCCCGTGCCGATTTCGATTCGTTGTCCTGGATAAAATGGGTTTCCATTCCGGCATCTGCATAGCGTTCTTCCTGCCACGATTCAAAAAAATAACCCCTCGGATCGGAAAAAATGCGGGGCTCAATTATTAATAGTCCGGGAAGCGGAGATTCTGTTACTTTCATGTGTAAATTAAAAAGAAAAAATTTGTTTGTCGGCCAGTTGCAGCAGGTATTCGCCGTATTGGTTTTTACTCAGCGGCATTGCCAGATCTATTAACTGGTCTTTTGTTATAAACCCTTTTTTGTAGGCAATTTCTTCTATGCACGAAACTTTTAATCCCTGGCGCTGCTCAATGGTGGCTATAAAATTAGAGGCTTGCAATAAGCTGTCGTGTGTGCCGGTGTCGAGCCAGGCAAACCCACGGCCCAATAGTTTTACATTCAGCCGGTTTTCCTCGAGGTAAAGCTGGTTCAAATCGGTTATTTCAAGCTCGCCACGCGGCGATGGTTTGAGCTTTTTTGCTTTTTCCACTACATCGTTCGAATAAAAATACAAGCCTGTCACGGCATAGTTCGATTGGGGATGCTGTGGTTTTTCTTCGATGGAAACGACCTTGCCGCCGGCATCGAAATCAACTACTCCATATCGCTGAGGATCGTTTACGTAGTAGCCAAACACAATGGCGCCATCGTTGAGTTGGGTCGCATCCTCCAGAATTGACCGGAAATTGTAGCCATAAAAAATATTATCCCCCAAAATCATACACACAGAGTCGTTTCCAATAAATTCTTCTCCCAGAATAAATGCCTGTGCCAGCCCGTCAGGCGAAGGCTGGATTTTATAGGAAATTTTCAGTCCCAGCTGGTTGCCGTTTCCAAAAAGGTCTTCGTACAATGGAATATCGGCCGGAGTGGAAATGATTAAAATTTCACGAATACCCGCAAGCATCAGTACCGACAATGGATAATAGATCATCGGCTTATCGTAAACCGGTATTATTTGCTTCGAAATGGACCGCGTTATGGGATAGAGCCGGGTTCCGGCACCACCGGCGAGAATGATTCCCTTCATGTTACCTGATTTAATTTATTTAAAATGAAATTCAAAATTAATAAAATAAAACGGCATGCCATAAACACGGTAAAATTTAAATCGCTGGAGGTTGCGCCCGGGCAGTCCGGAATGTAACGGAATTGTCAAGCCTCCGAAATAAAATGGCGAAAACCTTTGAGATAAGTGAATTAAGTTATATTTTTGCGCGCGATTTAAGAACAAAAAATAATGTCTAATTTATTAACTTATTAAGAATTACATGACTGAAAAGAAAAATGAGAATGTTGAACAGGAAGCAAAGGTTAACGCCAATGATTCTGTTCAAAAAGAAGAATCCGTTCCGCAGGAACCAAAGGAAGTAACCCCGGAACCTGAAAACACCGCTGAAGCACCAGAAGAAGAAGCAGAAGCAGAAGCGAAAACCGAAAAAGAAGAAGAAAAAACTGAAAAAGGGGAAGAAACGACTGAAGAAACCCCGGAAGTTGCTGCTGAAGAGAAGAAGGAAGATGTTGAAAAACAGGAAGAAGTTGATGCCGAAGAAAACAAAGAATCTGTAACAGAAGAGGACGAGGACAAAGAAGTTGTTGCCGAAGAGAAGGAAGAAACTCCTGAAACCCCGGAAGAACCAGTTGCAGAAAAATCGGAAGAAACAGAAGAATTTGACTGGGACAGCCTGGAAGAATCGGAAGAATCTTATTCTTCGAAACAAAGGGCTGATTTGGAAAAACTCTACAACGACACGCTGAATACAGTAACCGAAAAAGAGGTACTCGAAGGTACCGTTATTGCATTGAGCAAACGCGAAGTGGTAGTTGATATCGGTTACAAATCGGACGGTATCGTCAGCCTGAACGAATTCCGTTACAACCCCGATTTAAAAGTGGGCGACAAAGTGGATGTTTACATCGAAAGCCTGGAAGACAAAAAAGGCCAGATGATCCTGTCGCACAAAAAAGCACGCGCTACCCGCTCGTGGGAGCGTGTAAACGAAGCGCTTGAAAAAGATGAAATCATTAAAGGTTACATTAAGTGCCGTACCAAAGGCGGTATGATTGTCGATGTTTTTGGCATCGAAGCGTTCCTGCCCGGTTCGCAAATCGATGTGAAACCTATCCGCGATTACGATGTTTTTGTTGGCAAAAGCATGGAGTTCAAAGTGGTGAAAATCAATCACGAATACCGCAACGTGGTGGTTTCGCACAAAGCGCTTATCGAAGCCGAGCTCGAACAGCAGAAGAAAGAAATTATTGCCAAGCTTGAAAAAGGACAGGTACTTGAAGGAACCGTTAAAAACATTACTTCTTACGGTGTATTTATGGACCTTGGAGGTGTTGACGGCCTTATTCATATTACCGACCTTTCATGGGGACGCGTATCGCACCCAACCGAAATTGTGGAGCTTGACCAGAAATTGAACGTGGTGATTCTCGATTTCGATGACGATAAAAAACGCATTGCCTTAGGATTGAAACAGCTTACTCCGCATCCGTGGGATAAACTGGATGAGGAACTGAAGGTGGGCGACAAAGTGAAAGGAAAAGTGGTTGTTCTTGCCGACTATGGTGCTTTTGTTGAAATTGCGCCGGGTGTGGAAGGATTGATTCACGTTTCTGAAATGTCGTGGAGCCAGCACCTGCGTAGTGCCCAGGATTTCCTGAAAGTGGGCGACGAAGTGGAGGCGGTTATTCTTACCCTCGACCGCGAAGAGCGGAAAATGTCATTGGGTATGAAACAACTGAAAGACGATCCGTGGGAGAAAATAGAGGAAAATTATGGTGTGGGTACCAAGCATAAAGCAATGGTTCGCAACTTCACCAACTTTGGTGTATTTGTTGAAATTGCTGAAGGTGTTGACGGGCTTATCCATATTTCCGATTTAAGCTGGACGAAAAAAATCAAACACCCGTCAGAATTCACCGCAGTGGGAGAAGAAATTGAGGTGGTTGTGTTAGACATAGATACGGAAAACCGCCGGTTGAGCCTCGGGCACAAACAACTCGAGGAGAACCCGTGGGATGTGTTTGAAACTATTTTCACCACCGATTCTATTCACGAAGGAACCGTGGTTGACTTGATGGACAAAGGCGCTGTGGTGGCCCTTCCGTACGGTGTGGAAGGCTTTGCTACTCCACGCCACCTGGTGAAAGAAGACGGTTCGCAGGCCAAACAGGACGAAAAACTGGATTTCAAAGTTATCGAGTTCAACAAGTCGGCCAAAAGAATTATTGTTTCTCATTCAAGGGTATTTGAAGATGTAAAACGTGCCGAAGATTCTTCGAAACGTAAATCACAATCGCGTTCTTCCAAAAAAGCAGTGAAAGCGATGAACGACAACATCGAAAAAACCACCCTGGGTGACATTTCCGACCTGGCTGCTCTGAAATCTCAGATGGAGAAGAAGGAGAAAAAAGAGGGAAACGATAAGAAGGAGAAATAAATCCGGGTCCGGTTAATTTTTTTTAACCGGAATTTCGTAAATTGTGACATGTCAATCGAAATTCAAAAGAAAGAGGGTTTTTCCCTTGTGAAGGTTAATGCCGAAAGGCTCGACACAAACGTTGCCGCCGATTTAAAGGCAGAGCTGGTTGTGTTGAATAACAACGGCGAAAAAAACATTGTCCTCGATTTGGGTAAATGTTCCTATTGCGACTCTTCGGGTCTGCGCGCCGTATTAGTGGGAAACCGTTTATGTGAAGATGCCATTGGTACTTTTGTTGTGAGCGGTTTGCGGCCCGACGTGGAACACCTTATACGGATTTCGATGCTTCACACCGTCCTTTTAATTACAAAAACGACGGACGAAGCAATAGAACTACTAAAAAAGAAGAAGGAAATGTAAGTGGGAACTCCGTTTGAATTAACCATATTGGGAAGCAGTTCCGCTGTTCCGACTTCCGGAAGATATCCTACCGCCCAGGTGCTGAATGCACTTGGGCGGTATTTTTTAATCGACTGTGGCGAAGGGACCCAGATACAAATCCGGCGACAGAAAATTGCATTTGGAAAAATTAAGCACATTTTTATTTCCCACCTCCATGGCGATCATTTCTACGGTTTAATCGGGCTGATTTCCACATTTAATTTGCTGGGGCTGAAAAACGACATTCACATTTATTCGCACTCCTTACTCAAAGACATTCTCCAGCCTCAACTCGATTTTCTGAAAGCTGATTTGCAGTTTGATATATTTTTTCATCCGCTGAATTTTAAAAAAACGCAGCAAATTTACGCCGATAAAAGGGTGGAAGTTTTTTCATTTCCTTTAAAGCATAGCATTTCATGTTGTGGCTTTTATTGCAGGGAGGTTCAAAAAGAACCGAATATAAGGAAAGAATGCATCCGGAAATACCAGATCCCCATTGCAGAAATTAAAGATATAAAAAAAGGGGCTGATTTTGTTACTGCCGATGGCAAAGTAATCCCCCATAAAGAGTTGACCACCCCGCCTCCGCCTCCGCGTTCGTATGCGTATTGTTCCGATACCGCCTATCATCCGCCGGTTTCGGAGATTTTCAGTAATGTAAATTTGCTTTACCACGAAGCTACTTTTACAGAAGAAATGCGGGATTGGGCAACCAAAACCTACCATTCCACCGCTTTGGAGGCTGCAAAAATAGCGCGCATGGCCAATGCAGGGAAGTTAATTCTCGGGCATTTCTCCTCGCGCTACAAAGAAGTTACTCCTTTTTTGGATGAGGCCCGAACAGTTTTTCAAAATACCTGTGCAGCCGTTGACGGAACAACTTATACTGTAGGGCAGTAAACAAGTTGTCAATCCGCTTCCTCACTGTCTTCAAAAAAATTCTTGTTGAAATTTACCAGGAACAATTTTTCAACCGGCCGTGTAATAGCGGTGTAAAGCCAGCGGTAATAATCGTGGTCGAGCATATCGCTAACCAGGTACCCATGATCTATAAAAACTGCTTTCCACTGGCCCCCCTGCGCTTTATGGCAGGTTAACGCGTATGCATATTTTACCTGGAGGGCGTTAAAATGGGGATTTTCCTTTATTTTTTTCCAGCGGTTGCGTTTGTTTTTTATATCCATGTAATCTTCCGATACGGCATCATAAAGCTCCCTGTTTTTTTCGTATGGGAACGAGGCTGATTCAATGGATAAGGTATCGAGAAAAATTTTGCAGTCGATTTCAATGTTTTCATAATCTACAAAACGAAGGCTTACATCGGCAAAACGGAAACCGTATAGTTCTTCGTAACCATAAATGGCTGCTACTTCGGCAATGTCACCGTTGGCAATAAAATCGAGTCCTTCGCCCGGCGGTGCCCAGTGGTAGTTGTTTTTTACCACCATTAATAAATCCCCTCTTTCCAGTTCATTTTCTTTGTAGAGAATGGAACCCCGGATTCCCTTGTTGTATAAATTGGCCCTTTTGTTGGAACGGGTTACCACGGTGGTTTCAAATAAACCATACCGGTCGTAACAGGAAGAAATCCGTTCAACGAGGTCTTCACCTGATATCCGTTCCACATCCGGGAAAGGTTCAATCTCAAGTTTGAAAAAACCAGCATTGCCCGTATTTTCAATTCTTTCCCTGATTTCTGTTGCACACGAAAGAATACCGGAGCCGGCCGCCTGCCTGACTACTTCTTTCAGTTCAAATTCTTTTACATCAAAACCATACTGTTTCAGGGTAGGAGCTTCCAGTGCCGGACTGATACTTAATCCAACCGGGGGCAATTGGGCCGTATCGCCGACAAGTACCAGGCGGCAATTTGGACCGGAGTAAACAAATTCCAGCAGATCGTCGAGCAGCCTGCCACTGCCAAACTGTGTGTTTTCGCTGGTTTCATTCGATATCATTGAAGCTTCGTCAACAATAAAATAGGTGTTTTTATATAGGTTTTTGTCCAGCTCAAATCTCCCTGTTCCGTCAGCCGATGACTGTTGCCGGTATATTTTTTTGTGGATGGTGAAAGCCGGAAGTCCTGTGTACCCGGCCATTACCTTTGCAGCCCTTCCGGTAGGCGCCATTAGCACAGGCCGTATTTTCATCGATTGCAGGCATTTGGTGAGTGCATTCACTATGGTGGTTTTTCCTGTTCCGGCAAATCCTTTTATCAACATTATTTCATCTTGCACAGGGGAGGAAATATATTCTGATAATCCGTTGATTACCTCTGACTGACAGCTTGTTGGTTCAAACGGAAGGTTTTTTTGCAATAAAGTTTTTATATGATTTTTTATCATGCGTGCTAAATTAATAATCTGTATGGGAATGTAATTTATTTTTTTTTATAAATTTGCAACCGATCGACAGTAACCTTATTAAAATTATAGAAATGAGAACCATTATTCAGATTGTACTTTTTGTTGTAGCTGTAGGGCTTGCCTATTTCATATACAAGGGTGTTCAGGATCCCATTGATTTTGAAAAAGTTAAAGACAGACGTTACGAAGCTACTATTGAAAGGCTGAAAGACATTCGGAAAGCCCAGGTAGCGTATAAAGACGTTTATGGAAGGTTTACCGGCAGTTGGGATACACTTATTAATTTTGTTGAAAATGATTCAGTCAGGAACGTCCGGAAAATCGGGGAACTCACCGATAGTATGATTGAAGAAGGTCTGACCGAAAGGAAAGCATTGGAAATGGGCCTGATTATCCGCGATACCGTGAAGGAAAGTGTGCTTGAATCGCTATTTGGCAATTCCTTCGACCCGAATGAACTGAAGTATATACCCGTTTCCGATACCGTTGCCGAATTCGACCTGGGAGCTACTACCATTAAAACGGGTTCCGGAATTGAAGTTCCTGTTTTTGAGGCCAAGGCTCATAACAATATTGTTTTGAGGGGGCTCGATCGACAATTTGTAATTAACATGAATGAAAGACGCAGGCTCAATGAAAAATACCCGGGATTGAAAGTCGGTTCGTTAACTGAGGCTGTTAATAATTCCGGAAACTGGGAATAATCCAAATGCATGAGTTGATTACAGATCCGGTTTTTGATTATAATAAAACAAAGGAATATAAATTATCCATCCAGGTAAGCCTGGATGGATTTTCTTTTTCAGTAATACACCGGGAAGAAAATCGCCTTATTGCCCTCCAGGACACCCCTGTTACAATTAGTTCCCCCAAATTTATTCCTTCACGGCTGGATGAATGGCTGGGAAGTCAGGAAATAATCGGGAAATCATTTGCCGAAGTACAAGTCCATTTTTTTTCTGAAAAATTTACCCTGATCCCGGAAGGGTTTTATGATGCAAATTACCAATACGATCTGTTCCGTGTGCTTTTTGGCTCGGAAAACGGGTTTCAGGTAGCCGGAAATTATTTAGATCATCACAATTTACACCTGCTGTTCGATCTTCCCGTGAATTTTTCTGCCGGGCTCGACTCCAGGTTTGAAAACTACTCACTTTTACATCCCGTGAGCACATTGGCCGCGAAAATTCCTGCATTTGACGAACCGGAAAAAAATGGAGCGGCGCTGGTGTTTGGTAAAGATAATTTTGATGCTGTGTTTTTCAGGGAGGGCAAAATGTTGTTTGCCAATCATTTCAGGTATGAGCATCCAAACGATGTTATCTATTACATTATTACCGCTTTGCAACAACATGGGTTCAACCGTGAAAAAACAAATCTTTTTTTGCAGGGGGAAATTTTAGAAAAGGATGAAATCAGCATCCAGCTAAAAAAATACTTCCCTGCCGTTCGTTTTGTTTTTCCGGGGTTAAATTTTAATCCGGAAATTTTTAAGATGCCCGTTCACCGTTTTATTTCTCATTTTTGAATATGCGGATTATTGGAGGTATATATCGAGGGAGAGTTTTTACACCCGGCAAAAAGTTTAATGCCCGGCCAACTACCGATCAGGCAAAAGAGGGGCTTTTTAATATTCTGGAAAACCGGTATGATTTTTCTGAATTGAAAATACTCGACTTGTTCTCGGGGTCGGGGAGTATTGGTTACGAATTTGTAAGCCGCGGTGCAAAACAGGTAACGTTTGTAGAAAAAAATAAAGGGCATTTGCATTTTATCCGCGAAGTAGTGGAAAAGCTTAAAATTGAAAATGCCACCATCGTTCACGACGATGTTTTCAGATTTCTGAAACGGGGGGAAGAAACATACGATTTAATTTTTAGCGATCCTCCTTATGATTTAACACGACTGGCCGAAATACCACAAGCTGTGTTTGAGTCCGGGTTGCTTTCTCAAAACGGAATGTTGGTATTGGAACATCCTCCCGGTTTTGAATTTACAACCCATCCTGCGTTCCGTGAACTGCGGACTTACGGAAAAGTGAATTTCAGTTTTTTTTCAGCATAAAAAAAGCCCCGCCAAAGTTGGCAAGGCTCATGAAACTATTGCTGTGTTGGTGCTAATTTTGTTTGCGTTTAATGCTGCACCCTACTGGTTGGGTTTCTGTTATGGCCACTTTTTGCCCTTTTGCCAGGCTTGAAATGGCATCTTTCAAATAGGGCTTTTTTACGTCTTCTTTACTTTTGTAATTGTCGTCCACAGCGCCTTTGTATGCCAGTTCCATATTTTTATCGAACAAAAAAACATGTGGGGTGGTCTGACCTCCAAAAGCATTGGCAATCTTGCTCTCTTCGTCCACTACGTAAGGAAAATTGTACCCGTTTTCCCTGGCGTGTTTTTTCATTTCCTCGTAGGAGTCAACGCCGTCACGGTTTTGGTAATTTGAATTCAGAACAATCATGCCCACTTTGTGTTCGTCTGCCCATTCTTTAATTTCCGGGAACCTTCCTTCCCACTGATTTACAAATGGGCACGTATTGCACGAAAACATCACAAGAAGTCCGTTTTCTTTGCTTGCATCAGCTAACGAAAGCTTTTCTCCTGAAACATCCAGCATTTTTACATCCGTAAAAACTGCTTTGCTGCCTATCCCTATGTTTCCGCCTCCGTTTCCGGCAAAAACGGGAATCGTTGCCATAACCATTAATAACACTACCAATTTTTTCATCACATTCATTTTTTAAATTATCGCAAACTAATAAAATACCATTTTGTCTTTTAGAACATTTACGCGAATAAAATGTTCACTGATAAAAAGCTATTTCGAAAGCTGAATATTAACAGGTTATATAAGTTAAGTATGAAATTAGATACCATCAGGAATGAATATAAATTAGCATCATTATGTACAGATGATGTGGATGATAACCCCATTATACAATTTGAAAAGTGGCTTTCTGAGGCAGTAGAATCAGGGACACACCAGCCAACTGCCATGTCGCTGGCCACCATGGGAACGGATGGTTTTCCACAATCCAGGATTGTACTGCTCAAGTTCGTTGATGAAAACGGGTTTGTATTTTTCACCAACTACAACAGCAGAAAAGGCAGATCGATAGAAAAAAATCCGGCAGTTGGCCTCCATTTTTTTTGGCCTGAACTCGAACGGCAGGTGAGGATTTCGGGTTTTGCCCATAAAACCGGCAGCGAAACAGCCGAAAAATATTTTCATTCCAGGCCAACGGTAAGTCAAATCAGTGCATGGGTTTCCGAACAAAGTAAAGTGGTCCCTTCGCGGAAATACCTCGACGAACGATTTGTTTATTTCAGCAAAAAATTCGAAAACAAACAGGTACCTCTGCCTGATTTCTGGGGTGGATACCGCGTTTATCCTGTAAAAATGGAATTTTGGCAGGGACGTGAAAACAGGCTCCACGACAGGATTCTTTACAAAAAAGAAAAAGAGGGCTGGAAAATTATGCGGCTCGCTCCGTAGCTGGTAACCTGGTGGGTTTAAATGAAAAAATTGTTGTTAATCGTTGTTAATCAGCCCTCAAATCATTATTATCTGTTCAAATCTTTTTAAATTTACGTTTTAAGCATTTTGTATTAAACAATGAATAAAGATCTGAACAAACACCTCGATCAAATCAGCAAACTTATTGCTGGCCTCAAAGGAAGCGATGCCGATCTGGAAAAACTGATCGAGCTGGACAGATCGCTGGATTTACTTAGCCATAAAATAAAAACCGCCCGGCTCGATGGATTCACCAACGAAACTGAAATACTCGGGCAGGGGATTAGGCAGGATGCCGTTTTATATTTCGACAGCGATTTTCGGGTGGTCCGTTTTGTGGGTTCTTTGGAAAACATTTTTGGAAGCTACAAAAAGAAATTGATGCCGGGAATCAGCGATTTTCTGGCGCCTGCTGATTTTGTTCTGCTGAAAGAAAAAACCGAAGTTTTGCTGAAAACAAATGAGCCTCAGGCGTTCGATGCCAACATTATCTCAAAAAACGGTATTTTGCTGCCTGTAAATATTTTACTCGAGAAAATAAGTTTTGGCAATAATGAAAATGTGATTGCCGCAGGGTTGGTTTTTCACCGGCAAAGTCCTTCTGATTTAAACGATTACCAGGAAATTTTAATAGAAAACCTTCCCGGAATGGATGTATTCCTTTTTGACACCCAATTCCGGCATGTGCTGGCCGTTGGCCGTGAAAAGAAAAAGCTGAAACTGACAAATGCCGATTTTACCGGGAAAACATTGTTTGAAGTTTACGACGAAAAAACCCAGAAGAGGTTGTTTCCTTTCTATCGGAATGCATTGGACGGAAAGGTTTCGGAGGGCGAGGTACGGATTAAGGATTATGTATATTTTATCAGTGCAACCCCGGTTTTCGGTATCGACAAACAGGTGGTGGGTGGCGCCCTCATTTCGCAGGATGTAACCAAAGAAAAAGAGATTGAAAGAAAACTGATAAAAGCCAAAAGAGAGGCTGAAAATGCCGATAAAACCAAATCGTTGTTCCTGGCCAACATGAGCCACGAAATTCGCACTCCTCTCAATGCCATCATTGGTTTTACAGGGATGCTCGGTAAAACAGAACTGACACCCAGACAAAAGAAATTCAGTCAGTTGATCAATCAATCGTCGGAACATCTCCTTTCGGTTGTCAACGAAATTCTTTTCCTTTTCAAACTTGGCATGGGAAAGGTTTATATCGAACAAGTGCCGTTCAATGTAAGGGAATTGGTACAGAATGTCCATGAATCGCTGCTGCTCAGGGCAAATGAAAAAAAACTGGACTTTCGCTACAAGGTGCAATCAGGCGTGAATGAAATCGTTATAGGCGATCCTTTTCGCATCAAACAAATTCTGATGAACCTTGCCGGAAATGCCATCAAATTTACCGATAACGGGTCTGTATCCATTTTTGTCTCCAGGGAAAAACAGACCCGCAAAAATACTTTCCTGCGATTTGAGGTGGAAGACACAGGTACAGGTATTTCAAAAGACGATTTAAATATCATTTTTGATGAATTTGCACAGTCGGGCCAGGGAAATGAAAGGAACCGCAAAGGTACCGGCCTGGGTTTAACCATTGTTCGCAAACTCGTGGAGTTGCTGAACGGGCGTCTGCACGTGGAAAGTGAGTTGAATAAAGGTTCTAAGTTTACGGTGGTAATTCCCTTCGAATTGCCGGGCACCAAAAAAACTGCTACCCGGGAGAAAGAATACGAAATTGAAAAAAATTTACTGGAGGGAAAAAAGGTTTTATACGCCGATGACGATGAAAACAATGTGTTGCTGGGAGAGTCCATATTGGCTGACTGGAAAACCGAATATGAAATTGCAAGAGATGGCAACGAAGCGCTTCGTCTGTTGAAAGATAATAAATTCGATATTGTTTTGCTTGATATTCATATGCCGGGGCTTTCGGGGGTAGATGTGGTTAAAAAGGTGAGAAATGAAAAGGGGAATCTGAACCGGGAAACGAAAATACTGGCTGTTACCGCCAATATCATGGAAAGTGATATAAAAAAATATTTGAAAAGCGGATTCGATGATTACATTCTGAAACCTTTCAGGGAAGAGAAACTGTATAATAAAATTTGCAGCATGCTGGATTTGGAACAACCTGTAACCCAAATTTCAGCAAAACCGGTGAGCAACGAAAGGCATGTTGTGTCCGGCAGTGGTTTCAATACTTCCCTGTTGCTGAAAACCGCCCAAAACGATTTTGAGTTTTTTAACCAGATGATTGATACCTTCGTGGAAAATGCATCCGGCACGGTAGAAAATTTACGCAGGTATTTGAAAGATGAAAACTGGGAAGGCATTGGAAAGGTGGCCCACAAAGCGATTCCTTCCTTCCGGTATTTCGGGTTAACCCACCTCGTAAATAACCTTATGAAGCTGGAAGATTATGCCCTCCGCGAAAAAAATTACAGAAAGGTGGGGCCATTGGCCGGTAAAACGCTGGAAATGGTTGAGGAAGTGATTCCTGTTGCCCAAAATGCAAAAATTCCGGGAACAGATCGGTAATTCCACAAAGTTTTAGTTAGTTTTGTTTTAATCAGAATTTATTTCAATGGCAGCGATTCTTATTATTGACGATGATACGTTTATTTGCAAGGCAATTCAAAAACAACTGGCCAATAAAGGTTATTTAGCCGAAATAGCTTTTTCCGGAAATTCAGGCCTGGAAAAACTAAAAAAACAATCCTTCGACCTGGTGTTATGTGACTACCGTCTTCCCGATAAAAATGGCCTGGACATGTTAAAGGAAATAAAACGGATTTATTCCCGTATTCCGGTGGTTATTATTACTGCTTATGCCGATGTGCGAATGGCGGTTAAACTGATGAAACAGGGAGCAACCGATTACATGGCCAAGCCGTTACAACACGAAGAAATACTAAGCCTGGCAAAGAAATTAACATCCGGTAAAGGTGCCCGTAATTCGCTGGATGCCGAATATGATTTTATCGAGGGGAAAAGCCAGGTTTTCCTGGAAGCGTTGAAATACGCCAAAATTGTTGCACCAACAGGCATGTCGGTGGTAATTGAAGGTGAAACGGGTACGGGAAAAGAGTATGTTGCAAGGTACATTCACCGGCAAAGCAAACGCAACGGTAACCCTTTTGTGGCTGTTGATTGTGGTGCCATTCCCAAAGAATTGGCCGGAAGCGAGCTGTTTGGTCACGTAAAAGGTTCGTTTACCGGTGCAGTGGCCGATAAAACCGGCGTTTTTCAACAAGCTAACGGGGGCACTTTGTTCCTCGATGAAATCGGGAACCTCGGTTACAGCGTTCAGGTGCAGTTGCTCCGGACACTTCAGGAAAAAACTGTTACCCGGATTGGGGAAAACAAACCTGCCAGGGTGGACGTCCGGATAATTGTAGCATCCAACGAAAACCTGGGGGAAATGGTGGAAAGAAACCAGTTCAGGGAAGACCTGCTGCATCGCATCAACGAATTTAAAATTGTTTTGCCTCCATTACGGGAGAGGGGAGAGGATATTGTATCGTTTGCCCGCCATTTTTTGAAAAGGGCCAATTCCGAACTACAACTCAGCGTAGATGGGTTTGCAGAAGAGACACTGGAAATTCTTGGCAATTACGAATGGCCCGGCAACATCAGGGAACTTAAAAATGTAGTGAAAAGGGCAGTCCTTTTGTCATCGGGTAACCTGGTAACTCCCGAAGTGCTTCCTTCCGAAATTGTAGAAAGCAGTAAACTAAAAAATCCGGTACCGGAGATAACCCAGCCGCAGGAGGTGGCTACCCTGAAAATGGCTTCGAACGATGCCGAGAAAGAAACCATAATAAAGGCTATTGAAGATGCAGGATACAATAAATCAAAAGCCGCCCAGATGCTCCAAATCGACCGAAAAACGCTATATAACAAAATCAGGCAGTATGGCATCGATATTTGAACAGGAAAAGCGGTCGTATTTTTCCTGTTGGATTTTCCGGTGCGGTCATCTCCACTATTTTTCTATTCTTTTTTGGAATAATAATTGACATTGTATCTCAGCAAATCGAAATTTGAAATGAAAGAAAAAAGAAAAAAAGTACTTTGTATCGATTCGAATCCCTCTTTCCTGAACAATCAGCAAGAAACTCTAAGCCAGAAAGAACTCGATGGATACTTTTACCCATTTAATGATTTTTGGGAAGCGCTTCATTTTCTTGAAAAACAGATAATTGAAAACAATAAAAGGTTGCATTATATCCTTCTCGACGAAAAAATAATTGGAAAAAAATTGTCCGCATCGCTCGAGAAAATATCGGCCATGAAAGCCTACTTAAAAAAACCGGAAATAATTGTTTGTACTACCAGCAACAGTACCGATTTACGCAACCAGGTGATGCAATATTCTTTTGTAAGCGCCATCCTGGTAAAACCCATACCGCAAAACTATATTGAGTTTTTAATTACCGGAACTTCCGGCTGAATGATGCCCGCCGGGTGTTTGCAGAATTCCCCTGTAGTGCTATACTTTTCCACATTGTGGGGAATATTCTCCACACACATATTTTCTATCCTTTTTAGCATAATTTTTGAATTCCCCTGATATTCAGTGTCTAATGTTAAATAAGAGTAAAAGCCAGGTAATTGGAACGTTTTTTTCAATTGTGAAGGCAGAATGAGCAGGAAAAAAGATCATTCATTTGAGAAATACTATAAAACCATAGTTTAATTTTTTAACTTTAAAATTTAGAATATCATGAAAAAAGGAACAAGAAACGTATTATTGGGATTTGTTGCCGGAGCAGCAACTGGAGTAATAACCGGAGTTTTACTGGCTCCCGACAAAGGTTCGAAAACCCGGAAAGATATCTCCAAAAAAGTAAAATCTGTGTCTGATGATATCACCGAAACACTGAGTAAAAAAGTGGATGACCTGAAAGAAGAGGTGAGTGAGGTGGTTGATGAAATGCGCGGCAAAGCCAAAGAAGCAGAAGAAAAAATGAAAGACAGAGTGAAAGACAAAGCTTCCAAGGTATCAGAAAAGGCAAGTAACTAATTGCAAAGAAAAGCGAGTTTAACCGTTTTAATTTTATGTAATGAGCAAAGAATTAACAAAAAATCTGGGTGAACTGAATGGTTCGGTAAAGAATTATGTACAGGCCAAGATTGACCTTGCAAAACTTTCGTTACTGGAAAAAGCCACCAGGCTCACCTCTTATCTCTTCAATTTACTGGCTGTTATGTTGTTTTCCTTATTAATTATCGGATTTGCTGCTACAGCATTTGCCGTATGGTATGGCCAAACGTACAACAACTATGTTGAAGGGCTGCTCATTGCAGGCGGTAGCCTCATCCTGATTGCGTTGATATTTTATTTGTTACGAAAGAAAATTGTCGAAAATTCAGTAATCAGGAACTTTTCGGAAATTCTGTTTGACGACGAAAAAAAACAAAGTTAGGATGAAGGCAATAAAGAACATGCGTGAATTGAACCTGATGAAGCAAAAGCTGGAATATCAGGAAAAACTCTACGAAAAAGAGTTAACTGCGTCAACGGCTGATGTTATTGACAACCTGGCCGACAAGTTACGTGATGTGGCTTTCGATTTAGGGTCCCGCCTGATACTCCGGCTTCTCAAATTACGCCGGTAGCACGAAAACCCCGGGGAATAATTTATTAATTCGAAAAAATCAACGCCATGAAAACGAATTTGTTACTGCTTGATTCTTACAAAAACATCGAAAACCTGATTATTTATGCATTTTCGTTTAGCAACCGCACAAAGCGAAGCCTGAAAATCAAATATGTTTTTGATTTTAACTGGATGCGGCAATCGTATTTCATTGGCTCTGGCGGGGCGGTGGATCCTGCGCTGGTTGCGGTTGAAAAAAATGCGAAAAAAGAATTTGAGGTTGCCGAAACAAAAATCAGGGAGATTGCAGCCGAATACCTGAAGAAACATTCGGTAAACGTACCGTTCGAAATTCAGGTAACCGAAACCAACCGGGTGGATTTGGTGCAGGACGAACTGGAAAAATCTCCGGATATGTTGCTGTTGATTAGCAACCATCAAAGCTATTCCGAAGCCTCGGGCGGGCTCGTGGGATATCCTGACCTTATAGAACACGCTGGATGCCCCGTATTTGTTATCCCTGAGGATATAAAAATTTCGGTAGTTAAGGATGTTATGTATGCAACCGATTATCATACCGATGATTTGGAGGCATTGAAAAATCTGATGGAGCTGCTGGAACACCGGGATGATGTGAGGATAAATATCCTGCACAATGCAAAAGAATACGATTTCACTGAAAAGATGAAATGGTTAGGGTTTCAGGAAATTGTTAAAAAAGAAACAGGTGGCAAAAACCTGGAATTCACCCTGAAAATGAAAAAAGACACGGTGCACGCAATCCAGGAATACGTGGACGAAAAAGACCCCGATCTTCTGGTTGTATTAAACGAGAAAAGAGGGTTTTTCGAAGAAATTTTCAGCACGAGCGAAACAAAAAGTGTTCTGTCTCATTTCGATAAACCGGTACTGGTTTATCACGAAAAATGAGTTTTTAGTTTGAATTCAGATAGCGGATGATGTTCCGGTGGATTTCTTTTTCACCATCGGAATTTTCATCCGTTTTTTTAGGATGGAATATTTTCACGGTACCCCCCGGCAGTAATGAAATCAAATCAGGAATGCCATAAAACGGGATACTTCCCGGCACCAGGCTGAATGCCTGTGCAGGATCGTAAAATTCAGTTTCTATCAGGTTTTCAGCATTTTCCAGCGGATTGACCAAAACCGTTTTTTTGAAGGGTTTCCCCGCAACTGCATAATGCATCAGTACCTGGGTTGAACTTCCTGTTGCAAGCGCATGTAGCTCAAGGGGGGCTGTTTCTTCGTTACTTCTGGTGAATTGCATCAGCAGGTCCGTTGCCTCAGCTTGTATTCCGGGTATGCTTTTCCCGGCCAGGTTGGCGCCAAAAGTGTAGTTGAATGGTATTCCTTTCACAAATCCATCGCCGCTGAATTCCGGGTCATGCAATTCGCCGATGCCCGGCAAATCGGCAGAAACAACAGCGTATCCGGCATCCAGAAGTTCCTCTAAAAGCGGCTCTTCCAGTAGTTGCTCTTTTCCTTCGGGATGAAGCCAGACCATCAGCTTTTCAGGGGTTGCCTGTTCTTTTTTAATGAAATATACCGGTAACGTATAATCTTCCCGGTTGTTCTCCAGAAAGTATTTTTTTACTTCTTTTCCGTCCTCTGAAAATTTACCGGTGTAAACGGCAGCAGTAAGTGTGCGGTTAAATTCTATCCCGGCCAGTTCAATCATCTTTCCGGGCAATTCAGCTTCCGTTATTTTTTTCTTTGAAAAATATTTTTTGTTCAGGCTGAAAACCGTTTCTGCATCGAAGGAGGTGCCTGCTTGTCCGGTGGGCGTTACCTGGAGTTCCTCTATCGAAAAAGGATTTGTTTCCATGTCGGAGTTGTCGCCCGGCAGTTTTAAATGCTCCTGGAAAAAGGCATAAAGTGCTTCCCGGTTGTTTTTGGTAGATTCGTGAACACCCAGGTCTTCTACCATTTTAATATTACCGGGTTCCCCGAAAGCCTTGTACGATTTTTGTACTTCGGCAAAGGTTTCACGGGCGCCCTGAATGCTGAAAAAATCGTGCGTAGTGGTTATCATCAGGGTGGGTTTGGGCGCCCTTGCGTGGATAAAATCCGGATGATCGATTCCTTTTTTGATGGCATGATACGGATTCTGTTCCGCATCCTGTGGTCCGATTGATTGCAGCAACCGTTTAAAACTGGTGATGTAGCATTCGGGAGCCGCCGCGTAAATTCGTTCGTCGCAGGCAGAAATCATGGCCGTTTGTGTGCCCCCTCCCGAGCGCCCGGTGATTCCGATTCGTTCCATATCTACTTCGTCCCGGGTTTCAAGGTAGTCAAGCACACGCACCCCATCCCAAATAAAATAATCGGATAGTGAAGATCCGGTCAGCAGTGTTTGTGCCCCGGCATACGAGTGCTCTGTGGTTGGCCCGCCAATTTGCGATTCACCCGTTTCTGCGTCCGGGTATAGAAAACGTTCGCCCTGCCCGGGTGGATCGAAAGCCAGGACGATAAACCCTTTGTTTACAAGATTGAGAATTACATGCTGGTAGGTTTCGCTGCGAAAACCCAGGGCGGTGTGGCCCGAGGCGTAGATGACCGTGGGCGCCGGATTTTGCCGCTCGTTGGGCAAAAACAGGGCGGCAGTAATATAGAATCCGGGGTGCGATTCAAACAACACTTTTTCCACCGTAAAAGTTTCGCGCTCCAGTGTTCCCGTTATTTGGGCATTCAATGGCGTTTTTTCGAATTTGCTAAGCGAAGTGCATAATCCATTTTTTATTTCAGCCTGGTAATTTTTCCAGTCTCCCTGCGACGACAGGCTGGAAATAACCCTTTCCCGTTCTTCAAGCAGGGAAAATGCCTCGTCGGTAATTATCCGGTACAAAGCCCGGTGGTTATCCTTGCTGGTGAGCCATGGCCGATCGGCCCCGCGGTTGGCACTGTAAACCGATTTGTTGATTTCCTGTGCACAGGTAAAGTGAATGAAGGTAATTGAAAACAGCGTGATGCAAAATAATTTCCGGATCATGATTTTATTATTGATTTATGTGTTAAAGGTAAAAAATTTTGTTGAACCTCAT
>CAYRBS010000011.1:0-13758 GCA_964422335.1 uncultured Mariniphaga sp.
ATTCTTTTCCATTGGTTCAGCATATTTTTTTACGCTGTCCAATTTAAGAAAAGAATATGGAATGGGCCTAAAAACTTATATTTATTCCTGAAAAAATGGTTGCACCCGGCATGGTGTAGTAGCGGTTTACCTGGTATTCTTCATTCAGCAGGTTTTCGCCACTGACATACCATTTCAGGTATTTGTTAATATTATAACTTGCTTTTGCTTTAAGGAGCGTATAATTTTCACTGGCCACTGCAGGTGACGGATCATTATCGAGGTTGCTGATTTGCTGAATGCTTCCCGTTAATTGCAGTTGTTTCCACTGGTACCGGGCGCTGAAATACACGTGGTGCTCAGGAGTGGCAAACACCGGATTTTCCATGTTGATATAGCTGTAGGTGCCTTCCAGCTTAATCCTGTTGGTTGGCCGGGCCTTTACAAGAAATTCAATTCCTTTGTTGTTAACCTCCCCGGCATTTCGCAGGCCTTCCATCGGAACGGTAATTATGAGGTTATCGCCGTTTACAGCAAAAAAAGTAAGTTCCGCATCCATTTGCCCGTTCAGGAAAGAATTCGAAATCCCTGTTTCATAGTTCATAATGGTTTCCGGGTTTAGCTCCGGGTTGGGCCCCCATAAAAACAATTCCCGGATGGAAGGACTCCGAAATCCTTTGGAAGCATTTCCTTTCCAGGTGGCTGAGCCTGCAAATTGCCACGCGAAACCAACCGAGGGAATCCACTGATTTCCGTAAACACTATGGTTCTGGTAACGGAGCCCGGCGTTGAGAATTAATTTATCGTGAAGGGTTTGTTGCATGAAGCCGTACACTCCTGTTTCGTTAACCGTTGTATCGGCAAACACAACTCCATTCCCGTTCATTGCTTTCAGGTTTTCGGCCATACCGCCGTAATTCATATAATCTACGCCGAGGGTAATATTATTTCCCGGAAACAGATTAAGCGATTCGTAAACGTTTAACCCATAATTATGGTCGGTGGAATGGAAGCCATCAGTGATGTTATGCTCCCCGAAATTGTAGAATACTTTTAGCGCCCCCGACACTTTATTAAATTCGTTTTGGAGCGTAAAAGCCCAATATCCCCGGGTAATATCGATACGTTCTCCCAGGCTTGCATTTAACGTGTCGGGGCCGGGGTCGGCAGCTTCAAAACCGGCCAGGCTAAAATCGGTTGAGGCATGCAAATGCTCGTTAAATTCATAAGCCAGTTTGGCATAACCATTATTTATTTTGAAATCGGAATGCGCGCGGTGTCCGTCGGTGTTATCGTGATTACCCGACAAAAATACACTCAGTTTATTTTTCCTGAAACCTCCGGAGGCCATGTATTTTTGGGTATTGAACGAACCGTAGGATGCCCGTGCATTTCCGTTAAAACCTTCTTTTGTTTGTTTTTTTGTGATGATATTGATAACTCCGCCCATGGCATTTGAACCATAGAGAATGGAAGCGGGGCCGCGAATTATTTCTACCCGCTCAGCATCGGAGGCCACATAAGAATCGGGAAGGGGATGCCCCATAATTCCCATAAACTGCGGATGCCCGTCAATGAGCATTAAAACGCCGGTAGTTGGGTTTCCGCCAATGCCACGTATTGAAATCTGGCCAGCCGATCCTGCTGCCACCCCAAAACCGGTTACCCCGCGTTCAGTTACAAAAAGGCCGGGTACCTTGCCGTTTAATACAGGCAGTAACGCCGATTCATCACTCTCCTCAATCTGAAGCTGGTCAACTACAGAAACAGCCATTGGAACATTTTGCCGGTTTACTTTTACGGGCGAACCGGTTACCACTACCTCTTCAATATTTATGGTGTCGGGGAGGGTGTTCTGGGCAACGACACCCGTTGACGGGAAAAGGAGGGCTGCCAAAATTATTTTCCAGGTTGCTTTCCTTCCGTTTTTCATGGTTCGTTTATTTTTGGTGTTACTAAAATTAAATATCGTGTTACTAACTGGACAAAAAAAATTATTCCGCTTTACTCATTACGAGTTTACCGTGTTGTATTCCTTTAATGCTGATTAATTTATCGGATATTTCGGTGAGCCGTTTTGAAGGGCCTTTTACCGCAATAATTTCGAGGTAATTATGTTCGTTCAGGTAGAATCCCTGGGAAGAAAGTATTACTTCTTTGTTTTCAAACTGAATTTCGGAAGATTTTTTCAGGATATCGGTTTTCCCGTGGTTAAAAACAAGTATAACCGCACCTGCTACAATGTTATCGCATTTCCATTTTTCTTCTACCAGGTTTTTTTCAATCAGGTGGCGCATTGCTTGCGAACGATTGGCAAACTGGTTCTTATCTACGTACTCATCGAGGGCACGTAATAGTTCTTCATCAAGCGAAACGCCAAAACGGGTAACAGCCATGGTGTTACAAATATTAAAGTTCGTAACACGAAGATAGGAAAAGTTTGGAAATTATTGAATGGCTTGTTCTATTTTTTTGTTCCGCATATTTTGGATGTATTGTGTTTGTGTTTTCGACAAGTGAATCAACCTTTTTTTTTTGAAAAGTCCACTGAAAGTGGCCTCAAAAAGTCGTGTATAAAAAAAGCGGATCCACGCCGGATCCGCTTTTTAAAGTTATAACGTTTTTAATTATTTTTCCAGCTCTTTCCAAACCAGTGCACTTGCCCCAACAATAGCGGCATCGCCTGTTTTAAGTTCAGAAGGCAGGATTTTTATTTTGTCCTGGAAAATGGGGAGAAGGTGTTTCTCCATATGTTCCTTGGTTGGTTTGAAAATGTAATCGCCGGCAGCAGTTGGTCCCCCGAAAAGGAAAATAGCTTCGGGGCTTAAATGGTGAACGGTGTCAGCCAGTCCCTGCCCCAGCCATGCGCCGGTTTTTTCAAAAACCTCCAGTGCAATTTTATCGCCTTTTACAGCAGCATCATAAATCATTTTTGAATCCAGTTCTTTGTACGATTTATCAGCCAGCAAACTGTCTGTGCTGTTGTAATGGGCGAGTAATTCAAATGCAGTGCGTTTCATTCCCGGGGCCGAACAATAGGCTTCCAGATGGCCGAGCGCGCCGCAACCGCATTTGCGTCCGCCGGGGACCAGGATAGTATGCCCGCATTCGCCGGCAAAGCCATCGTGGCCGTAAACCAGGTCACCATTTACAATGATGCCGCTGCCCACACCGGTTCCCAGGGTGAACATCACAAAGTTTTTCATGTCTTTGGCCCCGCCGTAAATCATTTCACCAATGGCTGCTGCGTTGGCATCGTTGGTAAGAGCCAGTGCTTCCATTTTTGGAAAATGATTGCGTAAAAGTTCAACCAGGTGGACTACCCCTTTAAACGAAAGGTTCGGGGCATATTCAATCGTACCGCTGTAGTAGTTTCCGTTGGGCGCGCCAATACCGATACCCAGAATTTCTATATCCTTGTTTAAAAGTTTAACGGATTTGATTACCTCATTAATAGCCTCTGCCAAATCGGAAATGTATTTTTCAATATCTCCGTGCGAAGGAGTGGGGATATTGTCTTTCACCATCACGTTCCCTTCGGGGTCAACTACCCCAATGGCCGTGTTTGTGCCTCCAATATCAACTCCAATAGCAACTTTTTTCATCATTTTTTTATTTTTTAATTAACAGTTCAAGATTTTTATGGCCGCCTGATGGTATTCCCTTTCACGGCGTAGAAGAAGATGTAGAGGTAACAAACTGCCGGTACGAGGAACGCCCATGTGTAACCAAAGTTATCGGAAATTCCACCCATAATTGGCGGGATTACTGCTCCACCAATAATCAGTGAATTGATGAGGCCTGAAGCACCACTCAGTTCTGCTTTGTCTAAATCTCTCACTGCCAGCGAGAAAATATTTGGGAACATAATAGAGTTGAATAATCCGATGGAGATAATGGTCCATAAAGCTACATTTCCGGTAGTGAAAGTGGTGGCTATATCGAGCAATGCAGCTATCAGTGCAAATATAGCAAGGGTACGTGCCGCTTTACCGGTTCCAATTTGCATAATACCGAAATTAATCAATGCAACAATGGTGAAGGTAAGTCCAATTGTCCAGTTCCAGTCGGTTACAAATGAACCCGATATAAATGCCAGTGCAAGTACAGGTACCAGGTAGGTAAGTTTTTTCGATTGTTTCATACCGGAAAACATAAAAGATCCGAAGAACCGGCCAATCATTGCACCGCCCCAGTATATGGCAGCGTAAGTGGAGGCCATTTCGGCAGAAACTCCCTCAACTGAATTTTTCAGATAGTTTACAATTAATCCGGCATTTCCCACTTCAGCACCTACGTAAGCGAAAATGGCAAAGGCGCCCAAAACAACGTGCGGATATTTCCAAACGCTTTTTTTCACGCCGGAACCTTTTTCGAGCAATGGAAGTTTTATAGTGAAAATAGCAATAGCCACGGCGATGACAATCACCCCCATAATGATAAACGGAAGGGGAACGCGGTCGGCAGCCATAAGACCTTGCTCGGGTGTTATCAGGCTGTCGTCATTGGGTAGCCCCAACCCTTTAAAAATTGCTACCGAAATGAGCCAGGGCGCAATCATTGTAGCTACCGAATTGAGCGCCTGTGTCAGGTTTAGCCTGCTCGATGCGGTCGATTCAGGTCCAATAGCCGTTACATACGGATTGGCTGCTACCTGAAGAAAAACAACCCCAACTGCCAAAATGAAAGTACCCAACAGGAAGATGGGGAACGAAGGTAGTTTTGCTGCCGGGATAAAAATAAAACTTCCCAGTGCCATGAGCATCAGACCTGCAACTACTGTCCACTTATATCCCATTTTGTCGATGATTTTTCCCGTGGGAATCGACATGAGCGGATAGGCCAGAAAGAAGGAGGATGCTAATAACTGCGCGGCAAATTCAGAAAGTCCGAATATTGCTTTTACCGGCGCGCTTAAAGTAATAATAAACGTGGTTGCGAAACCGAAGATGAAAAAGATGGCGCCGAATACGGACATGCCAACTGCCAAATTGTTGTTTTTTTGTTCCATTATTATTTGGTTTTAGTATAAAAAATTCAGTTTTTAAATATTTATAAATCTGGAATGGCAAATTTAAAAATATTATACAATTCTATATGGAATTCAACCGTTTTTGGTTCAATTTATTCTAAATACAAATATTAAACAGTTAGAATACTTATTTTTACAAAAAACGGGAGAAGAGGTATGTTGAAACAAATGATACGTATGTTGCTGAAAGGAATGGGCTGGGTTTTACTGGTTCCGGTCTATTTTTATAAGTATGCCATTTCGCCCCTGACCCCTGCCACGTGCCGCCATGTGCCCACCTGTTCGGAGTATGCGGTACAGGCCATAAAAACCCACGGACCGTTCAAAGGGTTTTGGCTTGCCACCCGGAGAATTTCAAAATGCCATCCCTGGGGGACGCACGGTTACGATCCGGTTCCGCCAAAAAATAAAATCAAAGTGAAAAAATTGAAAGGATAAAACTAAATTTGCAGCTTGTTGTTTAACAGGTCTAATTCAGAACAGATAATTAAATGAAACAGTCTTTTTTGCTTCTTACGCTTGCAGTTTTTTTGTTTTCATGCAGCTCAAATAAAAACAAATCGGAAGATGGGGAGAAACCTGTGGTAACGGTAAGTATCCTGCCCCAGAAAACGTTTGTGCAGAAAATTGCAGGCAATGATTTTGATGTGCAGGTGCTTGTTCCTCACGGTGCAAGTCCGGAATCCTACTCCCTTCTGCCTTCGCAGTTAAAAAAGGTTTCCCGTTCGGAGGCCTGGTTTCGGCTTGGGTACATAGGTTTTGAACTGTCATGGAAAGACAAAGTTGAACAACTAAACCCCAACATGGAGGTGGTTGACCTTTCGGAAGGGCTTGAATTAATTGCTGGGAAGGAAGAACAACACGGAGATCATGTGCATTTGGAAGGGGTCGATCCACACATCTGGCTTTCGCCCAAACTGGTGAAACAAATGGCAGGGAAGATGACAGAAGTGCTGGCCGGCCTGAATCCCGAAAACAGTGACAAATACAACGCCAACTACCAGGAATTTGTGAAAGAAACGGACCAGCTGGATGCCCAAATCCGGGAGGCATTAAAAGATCACCAGGGAAAATCGTTTATTACTTTTCATCCCAGTTTAACCTATTTTGCCCACGAATACGGACTGGTTCAGTATCCGTTGGAATCGGGGGGGAAAGAGCCAACACCGCAACATATGGCAAAAGTGGTTGAACTTGCCCGGGAGGAAAACATCGGAGTTATTTATATTCAAAGTGAATTTGATAAAGAAAATGCCCGTGTATTTGCCGAAGAAATTAACGGGGAAATAGTAGAAGTTCGGCCGCTTAATCCTGATTGGGAAGAAAACCTGCTGGAAATAACCAATCTGTTTATTGAAAATTTTTAATGGAACCTTTAATAAAAATACAGAATCTGACTTTGGGGTACGATAAAGAACCCGTGCTGAAAGATGTAAATCTCGAAATTTATGAAAACGATTTTCTGGGGATGATTGGGCCCAACGGGGGAGGGAAAACCACCCTGTTAAAAGCAATTCTGGGTCTGCTAAAACCTATGAGCGGGAAAATAATTTTCAGGAAAGACATTGATAAACAGAAAAAACCGTTCGGCTACCTTCCCCAGGTAAAACACATGGACCGAAACTTTCCAATTACCGTTTTCGATGTGGTGCGCTCCGGTTCGCTTATGCGAAATCCCAAAAAAGTAACTTCTTCTGAAATCAGGGAAAAGGTTGGGGAACTTTTACACGAAATGGGAATTACGGGCATTCGCAATAAAGCCATTGGCGAACTTTCGGGCGGGCAGGTGCAGCGTGTGTTTTTATGCCGGGCATTACTGAGTGATCCGCAAGTGCTTATCCTCGACGAGCCCGATACTTTTGTGGATAACCGGTTTGAGGGAGAACTGTATGAAAAACTGAGACAACTGAACGAGCACATGGCCATTATACTGGTTTCGCATGATGTGGGCACTATTTCAAGCTACGTAAAAACCATTGCATGTGTGAACGGGGTTCTGCATTATCACCCCGATAATGTTATTACCCAGGAACAACTGAACAGTTACAATTGCCCCATTAAACTTATTACTCACGGCGAAATTCCGCACACTGTATTAAAAAAGCACCTTTGACATGAGTAACTTTATTGAACTCTTTTCTTACGATTTTTTTCAGAAAGCATTTCTAGCAGCTGTTTTTGCCAGTATTTCATGCGGAATTGTAGGAAGTTACATTGTTTCGCGCCGTATTGTATTTATCAGCGGCGGAATTACGCATGCTTCTTTCGGTGGAATCGGGCTTGCATTTTTACTGGGTTTTAACCCGTTGGCAGGGGCCGTTATATTTGCAGTCGGGGCGGCCCTGGGAATCCAGTTTATTACCAAAGTAGCCCGGGTGCGCGAAGATTCTTCCATTGCCATTTTCTGGTCGTTTGGAATGGCCCTCGGAATTATTTTTATTTTTATGACTCCCGGTTATACCCCCAACTTAATGAGCTATCTGTTCGGGAACATTCTTACGGTATCTGTTTCCGAATTATGGTGGATGTTTGCCCTCAACGTCGTCGTCATTTTTTTCTTTTCGGTTTTCTTTCTGAAGATTCTGTATATTGCTTTCGATGAGGAGTTTGCCCGCGCTGCCGGGTTGCCTGTGGCTTTTTTCAATTACCTGACCATTACCCTTGTTGCTTTAACCGTTGTTTTGAATATCCGGGTGGTGGGAATCATTTTAATCCTTTCCCTTTTAACGATCCCACAGGCCACGGCCAACCTGTTTACCAATAACTTTAAGAAACTGTTGTTTTTGTCTTCTGGTATTGCATTTATCGGAACCCTGTCGGGGTTGTTTATTTCGTATTTTATGGATATCCCATCCGGCGCTACCATTATTTTTACATTGGTACTGATATTTGGGTTGCTCCGGTTGTACAAACAGTTTTTTTAGATGATTGGAGGAGGCAAAAAAGAAAAATTTTATACCTGTAGCCGTTGCGGATTTGGTTTTTCAAACCTCGAAGTTGACCGGGTCTGTTCCAATTGTTTTGCATGCACCGGATGTGAAATTTATCCTTGCCCTTCCTGTGGCAGCGAGGTGGTTGTTAAACCGATAAAAAAGATGTCGCCGGGCGGGGAATGACGATTTGCATGAACGAAAAAGCGCCATCCGGATGTAACCCGGTTATCCGGGCAATTGTTGCAGATGGTGGTTTAACCGTTCAAACAGGCGCTCAATTTCTGCTGATTCATTTTTCAGGCTGAGGATGAACCGGTTCGATTCATATTTTCCCCTGATGGCTTCAAAATCGGCAAGTTGCTCTTTTTCATCCCCATCGGGGCCAAAACCAATCCGGCTGAGTGGGTCAAATTCTTTTTCAGCATCTTTTAAAACCATGTTGTTGAATCTGATCGCATTGTTTTTCCACTCGGCGAGTAGTTCCTGCAACTCAGGGAGAGTGGCTTTTTCCACATCAAAATTTTTCCACTGCTTTAAGGCAGTTACACACCATGCCCAGGCCTTTTCATTGTATTCATCATAAATCAGTTTGAGTTGCCGGAGTAATTCAGTAACGGTAGTAATTTTTTGGGAATTGAGCAAACCAATCAGTTTTTCCACACTGCTTTTCGCGGCAAACATGCCGGCCATGTCAACCCATCTTTCCCCGTCTGCAGGAATTGTTGGCAGAAGCTGCCTTCTTAATTCCGCAAGGGTTTGGAAGTTTTTATCTTCCAGCCGCTTCACCAGTTCTCCGCCCATGTACACCGAAAGGGCAAGTTCGTAATACCGTTTGGATGTACGCAGCATTAACCGGTTAATGTGGATGCCTTTGTTCGTAACAAACTCGCGGGTTTTGGGAGTATTTTTGTGAAGGCGGCCAAGCAGATCAATGCCGTCCAGTATTTTCCGGGCTGTGTAAGGGGTCAGAAAATTAAAATGGATAAGGTCCAGCTTTTCGGGGTCCTTCCTCCGGTCGCGTTCGGGCCATTTTTTGTTATCGCGCACTGTTCCAACCGTAAACAGGTTCATGGCGGGTGTTATTACACTTTTGTCACCTTCTGTGGTGATGTACGAAAAGGGAAGTTCCGAAGTGTCGAAGTTCCCGGCATGTTTATCCATTACCACAGAGAATGCGCCCACCCGGCAGGGCCAAAGCATGTAAGAAAACGAACCTGTTTTGGAACCTCTTTCCACAATACCCTGATGTACCGGACCGAGCTTGTACATGTGGTTACTCTGGTTGGTCCCGCTTCCTGCATTGAAAAAAGAGAACAGCCCGGCAATCAGCAGGGTTGATTTATGGTGCGTTACCGTATAGGGCCCTGCAAAAATACTGCATGCTTCCCCGTGAAAGGCTTCGCAGTTGGCAAAAAAAGCCGAATTCTCTGCTGAAAACTGTTTTCCCATTTGCACTCCCTGGCCTGCAAAAGTGGAAGAAATTATCGCCCCGGATTCGATAACTGTTCCTGAGAGTACAATGAAATGGCTGGCCGAGACATTTTCACCGATAAAAACGGGTGCCGACGGGTTGCTGCCAATGGTGCCTTCGTGCAGCAGCGATGCACCTCTGATGTGGGCAAATGCGCCAATATTTACATTGGTGATTGTTAAGGTATTTCTGATTTTAGCACCTTCGCCAATCTTTCCGGTTTCCGATTCGCAGGTTTTTACATACCGGGCAATAACCGACCCGAGGCTGTCTGTTAATTTTTTATTGTGCCGGTAAATGACCAGCAGGTAAGCAATTTGAGCAGAAAGCCGGTCGAATATGGGCAACCCGCGGCCGCCTCCCTCGTTGAGGATGTCAATTTTGTGGCCATTGCCAAAAGTGGTGGTTCCCGAAACCACAAGGGAACCGACATTTTCAATCTGTACATTGTTGCCGACAGAATATCCCGAAAGAATGCCAATGTTCGAGAAAAAAACATTGTCGCCAATGACACAGTTGCGAATGTCGCAGTTTGTTATTCCCGAGGGTTTAAATATTCCCTCCTGTATTTCCACCTTTCCGGTGTTCGAACCCAACCTGACTTTCCCCTCAAACTGCACATTTTTGAGCCGTTCTGCCAAAAAAGGGCCTGTCACTTCAACATTGTTCCAGTTACCGGCTGAACAACCCTGAAGTTCAAGGGTTTTAATTTCTTTTTCTGAAAGACGGCGGTACATTTAATTCATTATCCGGGAAATTCCGGTTTATTTTTCAGTTCTTCCTGTTCAATGTCTTTAAAATATTTTACGGTTCCTACTTTTAGTTCCAGGGTAGCGTCATCGTCGCAAACAATCATGCCTTTCGGGTGCATTTGCAATACCGAAACGGTCCACATGTGGTTGATGCCTTCTTCCACTACTTTTTGCAATGCCCGGGCTTTGTTGTAGCCATTGATAACGATTATGACTTCCTGCGCCTGCATTACCGTATCTACCCCAACCGTCAGGGCAGTTTTGGGTACTTTTTTCGTATCGTTACCAAAAAACCGCGAGTTGGCAAGGATGGTATCGTAGGTTAATGTTTTAATACGGGTTTTCGATTTCAGGGAAGAACCTGGTTCGTTGAAGGCAATGTGCCCGTCGGGTCCTATTCCTCCCAAAAACAAGTGGATTCCGCCTGCCTGTTCAATTTTCTTTTCGTATGCTTCACACTCCTTTTCCAGATCCGGGGCATTTCCGTTTAGGATGTTGATATTTTCCCGCGGTATGTCGATGTGGTTAAACAGGTGCTTGTCCATAAAATAATGGTAACTCTGCGGGTGATCTTCGGGGATGCCCACATATTCGTCCATGTTGAAAGTTACCACATGTTGGAACGATAACCTGCCCTGTTTTACCAGTTCAATCAATTCTGTATAAATACCAATGGGCGAAGAACCTGTTGGTAAACCCAAAACAAAGGGTTTTTCGGCAGTGGGATTGAACTCCGTAATTTTTTTGGCGATGTAGTAGGCCGTCCATTTACTTATTTGCTGGTAATTTTCATGAATAAGAATTCTCATAATCTGTTATTTTTTTGAATGTTATACTTTTGGTTTTTCTAAAATAATTTTTGTGTCGGCAATATAACTTCCGCTCCCCTTTTCGAGCACAATAAGCGGATTAATATCCAGCTCTTCAATTTGAGGGCAATCCTGCGCCAGCGATGAAAGCTGGACAATACAGCTGGCAATTGAATCAATGTCCCGTGGAGTGGTGCCACGGATGCCGGTTAAAATGCCCGATGATTTTATTTCGGTTATCATTTGCAGCGCAGTCTGTTTGCCCACCGGAACCACCCGGAAGCTCACATCCCGAAAAATTTCAACAAAAATACCCCCGAGCCCGAACATGACCACATGGCCGAACGAGGGGTCCTTTTTAATGCCCAGGATCACTTCCAGTCCATCCCGGATTTGTCTGCTCACCTGGATGCCCTGTATTTTTGCCCCGGGGATATTTTTTGTTACTTGTTCTGTAATTTCATGGTAAGCTTTTTCTGCCCCGGCAACCGAAGTGATGTTTAAAACAACCCCGCCAACATCAAACTTGTGGACAATATCGCCCGACATAACTTTCATTACCACCGGAAATCCCATTTCAGCGGCAAATAAACCGGCTTCTTTGGCGGAAGTTGCCAGTTTTTTTTCAGGAACGGGCAGTTGGTATGCTTTCAGTATTTCTGATGACTCAAATTCATTTAAATATTTTTTGCCCTGCTCAACAGCCTGTTCAATAAGTTTTGCAGCAGCAGTATGGGTAGTTTGTTTTGAAGAGGTTGCGGGAATTTCATCGTGAATATACCGGCTGAAATTATAAACGGTGTGAAATGGTTTACACATCGATTCCGGTAAAATATAGTGTGGAATATTGTTGTGTTCAAGTATTTTAATTCCGCTTGAAACGTCGGCCTGTCCCATAAATGAGGTGTAAATCGGTTTGTCGTGCCGGCTGGCAACGCGGGCTATTTCTGTTGCAATGGAATCGATGTCGGTCATCGACTGGGGAGTAAGAATTACAAAGATACCGTCAACATTTTCGTCTTTAAAAGCAGCGGAAATTGCAGCCACGTAACGGTCGGCGCGTGCATCGCCAATTACATCGACCGGGTTTTTTATGTTTGCGGTGGTGGGCAGGCTGCGCCGGAGCAGCAGGGTGGTTTCTTCGCTGAACTGCGCAAGCTGCAACCCTTCTTTCACAGCCGCATCGGTTGTTAAAACACCGGGCCCGCCCGCGTTTGTAATAATGGCCACACGGTTCGACTCAGGCAAAGGCTGATATACGAACGCGATGGCAATGTTGAACATTTCTTCAATATTGGTGCACCGGATGATTCCTGCCTGTTTGAATGCAGCATCACAAATTTCATCCTTTCCTGCCAGTGAACCGGTATGCGAAGCTGCGGCAGAAGCTCCTTCTTCGGTGCGCCCCGACTTTAAAATCAGTACCGGTTTATGGCTTTTTTCAATAACTTCCTTCGCTGCCTGCATCAGCCCGCGCCCATCGGTAATTTCTTCGAGATAAAGTAAAATTACTTTTGTTTTGGGGTCATCCTTCAGGTAATAAAGCAGTTCAATTTCAGATACATCGGCTTTGTTCCCGAAACTCACAAATTTGGAGAAGCCAATGTTTTTAGCGCGTGCATAATCGAGCACGGCAGTGCAAAGGGCCCCGCTTTGGGAAAGGAAAGCGATGTTGCCCTCCTCCGGGAAACTGCGGGCAAACGAGGCATTTAATTGCAGGGCCGGATCGGTGTTAATGACCCCCAGGCAATTGGGGCCGATGAATGAAATATCGTATTTGGCGGCAATTTCAAGCAGTTCTTTTTCTTTTTCCAGCCCTTTTTTGCCAACCTCCCGGAAACCGGCCGAAATAACAATTACCGATTTTATTCCTTTTTGCCCGCATTGCTCGAGCGCCAGTTTGCATACTGAACTTGGAAAAACGATGACCGCAAGATCTACTTCGTCGGGTATATCGATGACATATTTGTAGGCTTTGACCCCGTGAATTGATTTTTCGCGCGGACTTACCGGGAAAATTACACCATGGAACCCGGCCTGTAAAATGTTGATGAAAATATCGCCGGGAACGGATCCTGTTATTTTGTTGGTGCCAACAACGGCAATGGAAGTTGGATAGAAGAGGGTTTGAAGATTTTTTTTGTGTAGTTCACCCCGGTCATTCATGGTTTTGTTTTGAAAGTTTGCGAATCCCCCGGCAATTACAAGTATCCTGCAATAAAGTCAACGGCCCCGTCGATGGTTTGCACTTCCTGTGCTTTTTCAACATCCATCTCAATTTCAAATTCCTCCTCGAAGGCTGCAATCAGCAACATACTCTGCATGGAATCGGCGCCCAGGTCGAAAATAAAATTTGCATCATCGCTGATTTCTGTTTCATCCATTTTCAGAACTTTGGCCACTACCTTTTTTATGCGCTGCTTTATTTCTTCTTTTTTCATAATCGTGACTTTATTGTTTTGGTTCGCTTCGTTTTGAAAATTATTTTTATGGCTGAATTGCCTTTTTAAAATTATTGAATTTAAACCAGAAAAGCAAGTCGATTTTTACAGTTTCCGGTATTTTTGCGGTTTAGGTTCAATATTAATTCGAGGTGCTGATAGAATATTCCACGCGAAAACCGCAAAATTAAATACACGCAAATGGCGCTGAGTTTATAAATTGTTGACTACCCTGTAAATATTATCTTTTAATGTTTTGGCATTGGAACTTGTTGCCTTAAAGTAAACCCTATTTCCTTTAAATCATAGGTAAGGGCATTTTTGTATGCAGATTCCAATAA